>NZ_AP025343.1:6450000-6697500 GCF_021654775.1 Paenibacillus azoreducens
TAACCAATTCCTTTGTAACTCCATGTGAGACGTCCCACAACCCCGGCCAGCAAGCTGACCGGTTTAGGCTAATCCACGTTCGCTCGCCGCTACTGACGGAATCACTATTGTTTTCTCTTCCTCAGGGTACTTAGATGTTTCAGTTCCCCTGGTATGCCTCTTCACACCCTATGTATTCAGATGTGAGTGACTGACTATTACATCAGCCGGGTTTCCCCATTCGGACATCCCCGGATCAAAGCTTGCTTACAGCTCCCCGAGGCAGTATCGTTGTTCGCCACGTCCTTCATCGGCTCCTAGCGCCTAGGCATCCTCCGTGTGCTCTTAGTAGCTTAACCATATTCGCTCAAGTTTCGTGCTAAGTGCTCTGTTGCTCGCCAGTTTCTTGATTGGAATAAAACCAAGGTGGAAACTGTCTCACGAAGGATCACCTATCACGAATCTTTCGCTGCTACTTTTTACTTACTTGGTCAATCACTTGACACAAGTTCAGCTAAAAGGATATTTCTAAAACGCAAATTCGTTTCGTATCTAGTTTTCAAGGATCAAGACCGGCTCTCATGTCATTCTCACAAGTGGAATGAACAGAATCGGCGATTTGAAAGAGTGTTTGCTCTCTCAAAACTGAGCAACGAGTGAGATGGTTACTTTGCATTCGCAAAGTGATCCGGCAGCTTTCGCTGACCGTTACATTGTACCGCTTCGCTACGGAAGCGAGGTACTCCATAGAAAGGAGGTGATCCAGCCGCACCTTCCGATACGGCTACCTTGTTACGACTTCACCCCAATCATCTACCCCACCTTCGGCGGCTGGCTCCTTGCGGTTACCTCACCGACTTCGGGTGTTGTAAACTCTCGTGGTGTGACGGGCGGTGTGTACAAGACCCGGGAACGTATTCACCGCGGCATGCTGATCCGCGATTACTAGCAATTCCGACTTCATGCAGGCGAGTTGCAGCCTGCAATCCGAACTGAGACCAGCTTTGATAGGATTGGCTCCATCTCGCGACTTCGCTTCCCGTTGTACTGGCCATTGTAGTACGTGTGTAGCCCAGGTCATAAGGGGCATGATGATTTGACGTCATCCCCGCCTTCCTCCGGTTTGTCACCGGCAGTCATTCTAGAGTGCCCACCTTAAAGTGCTGGCAACTAAAATCAAGGGTTGCGCTCGTTGCGGGACTTAACCCAACATCTCACGACACGAGCTGACGACAACCATGCACCACCTGTCTCCTCTGTCCCGAAGGAAAGGTCTATCTCTAGACCGGTCAGAGGGATGTCAAGACCTGGTAAGGTTCTTCGCGTTGCTTCGAATTAAACCACATACTCCACTGCTTGTGCGGGTCCCCGTCAATTCCTTTGAGTTTCAGTCTTGCGACCGTACTCCCCAGGCGGAATGCTTAATGTGTTAACTTCGGCACCAAGGGTATCGAAACCCCTAACACCTAGCATTCATCGTTTACGGCGTGGACTACCAGGGTATCTAATCCTGTTTGCTCCCCACGCTTTCGCGCCTCAGCGTCAGTTACAGCCCAGAGAGTCGCCTTCGCCACTGGTGTTCCTCCACATCTCTACGCATTTCACCGCTACACGTGGAATTCCACTCTCCTCTTCTGCACTCAAGTCACCCAGTTTCCAGTGCGAACCAAGGTTGAGCCTTGGCCTTAAACACCAGACTTAAGCGACCGCCTGCGCGCGCTTTACGCCCAATAATTCCGGACAACGCTTGCCCCCTACGTATTACCGCGGCTGCTGGCACGTAGTTAGCCGGGGCTTTCTTCTCAGGTACCGTCACTCCGTTAGCAGTTACTCTAACGGTCGTTCTTCCCTGGCAACAGAGCTTTACGATCCGAAAACCTTCATCACTCACGCGGCGTTGCTCCGTCAGGCTTTCGCCCATTGCGGAAGATTCCCTACTGCTGCCTCCCGTAGGAGTCTGGGCCGTGTCTCAGTCCCAGTGTGGCCGTTCACCCTCTCAGGTCGGCTACGCATCGTCGCCTTGGTGAGCCGTTACCTCACCAACTAGCTAATGCGCCGCAGGCCCATCTGCAAGTGACAGATTACTCCGTCTTTCATTACCGCTTCATGCGAAGTGATAAATTATCCGGTATTAGCTAACGTTTCCGCTAGTTATCCCGGTCTTGCAGGCAGGTTGCCTACGTGTTACTCACCCGTCCGCCGCTAACCATCAGAGGAGCAAGCTCCTCATCAAGTCCGCTCGACTTGCATGTATTAGGCACGCCGCCAGCGTTCGTCCTGAGCCAGGATCAAACTCTCCAAGAAAGTTTGTGACTCATTTTGAATCTGACGAGAAATTAATTCTCATTTGCTTGATCATCGATTCAGACAGTTGTCATGAACCCGACAATCTTGCGTTTTGGTTTCGTTACCGAAACCTTTATCTCACTCGTTGTTCAGTTTTCAAAGATCAAAATCTTTCATTTTGTTCACCACCGCATCTCAGCGGCGACTTTTATAATATATCACGCGAACCACTATTTCGTCAAGCACTTTTTTCGATCTTTTTTTCAGTTCGATTTTTTGCTTGTCGAATCGTCGGGATTCATTCAGTCCCAAGCTTTCATGGGGCGAGTTATAATTTAACATATAAAACATTAGGGAGTCAACCTTTAATTAAAACATTAAATGCCTCATTTAACTTTCCCGAAAATATTGCGAATATGCATGATTCAAGGGGAGACGACATCCCTTCTCTCCCCCGCTTGCACTTGCAGCTAACATGAATTTATTCAGCGGAATAACGTATGCTCTGACTGCCATATCCCGCAGCCTCCGACCATACCACCGATTCTTTTGCCAAAGATCTGTTCACCAACTTACGCATGACGATCGGCAGTTCATTTCTGATCATGATGAGCTCCGGATGATGAATCAACTCTTCAATACTCCATGGTTTTGGCCTGCTTCTCAATATTTGCAAAAGAAGCGCGGAGCATTCAGCCATCTTGGACATAACAGAAAATTCGCAGGCGAGCAGGACGAGTTCCACACGCTGCCGTATGGTTTCCGTGCTTTGAGTCAATTCCTCATACAGTTTGAAGATTGCCGTATTAAGTTCCTTTACCTGTTCCCATACGGCTTTATCAGGCAAAACCTCGCGCTCGATAAGCTCTATTCTTGCCCAATGCTTCAGAGAATCCAAGACGCATTGATACGCGTCAATGACATACCCGGCCTGCATGTAGCGTTTTGCTTCGACATAAATACTTAAAAATCGCGAAAACTCATATAACATTTTCCGATCCCGAAGAGGCTGTCCAAATTCGTTATATTCCTTGCGCAGCATAGTCAGCTTGCCATCTTGATCCTTGACGATTTCACCTTCCATAAAATAGCGGACCATGTCTCCCTTTTCCCCGGCAATCAACCAGCGCTGAAGCGAATCCGCTCTGACATTCAAAATCTGGCAAGGTAAGTCCCCAACCAGCGTATGCTCCACAATCAGCTCCGCATTCTGCTCTTCATGGATGGCGAGAACGATGAAATCGAAGTCATGAAGCAGAGACCCATCAAATTTATGCGCTTCCTGACGATATATAATGGTTCCTATGGCATCGACATCAAACGACTCTCCATAAATAAAAGACAAATTGGACAAATCCATGTCTCCCTCCATGCATTCCTTGGCGAAAAGCAGCCAATTCAGTTATAATATACTTCTACATGAATATTGTTAGTTCCTTCTTTTTTTCAATCCAACTAATTGATGATAGGAGCCTGTGATCCATGATCTTCAAAACAGCAAAAATTGTCGCCTTCCGCACCTGGGGACTGCTGCTTACAATACTCGGCATGGGGCTGATGGTCCTTGGTACCGCGGGGATCGTCTTCTGGGGACAAGCCGGGAAGATCGTCGCCGGCATCGGTCTGGTCGTCGGGTTGATCGCCATGATGGGCAGCCTGGGGATTTATTTCTGGGCCGGGATGCTCTCCACAAGCGTAAAGCAAATCGAATGTCCCGAATGTCATAAACCGACGAAGATGCTCGGAAAAACCGACCGCTGCATGTTCTGCCGCACAATGCTGACAACGGATCTTCGGCAAGCGACCATAACGGATGACGAGTTGGAGGAGAGCCAAAAGCTTGAAACTCAAGCCACTCCTTCGTCGCCTGCCCAGCCACGATAATCCGCATCAGAACTCGGCACGAAACAATTACTGCAGCTTGAGGAACCGGAATTCAACTTTTTGCGTTTTTGACATCATCCAGAATATAACCACCAACCCTAAATAACCCCACAAAGTGGAGCCTATGCTTCGATGCTTATTCCAAATACTTTGCGGGGACCCCGGAAGTTTATACTTTCTGATATGTTAAAAAACCGGCCATCCTTTTCGGGAAGACCGGTTTTTTAATGATTCAATCATAAGATATAAGTGCTCATTTCGATGAAATATCTTTAAGAACCTCCCAGGCATCCTGGGTTCCAAAACTGCGGGTCCATGCCGCTACACCGCCAAGCTCAAGTTCTTTTGCCAGCTTCACTCTTTCTGCCAGCGAGGTTTTATCTTCGATCCAGATTTTCTTCAAAACGCCATCTTCCGTATATTCCACGTAATTTTGTTTGACGTCGTCCAGATATTGGGGTTTCAGCTTTTTCTCCGCGATGATATCCTTTACGGTTTTCATGCCGACCGCCTTTGATGACACTTTCGTTTTGCCGTCCTTGATTTCCTCGGACCAGATCCGTGTATACAGCGGAACGGCCAATATCAATTTCTCCGGCGGGACATCGTCTTCTTCAAGAATTTTGCGGACTGCATCTTCCGCCCATGGCAGAGATGAGACAGAGCCTGCTTTCGGACTGGACGCCCAATGTTCGTCATATGCCATTAGTACGACGAAATCCGCCGTTTCGCCCAGCGAACGCCGGTCCAAAAAACGCGACCACATTTCGCTGCCTGATTTCGGCGTTACATCCACTGAAACGATCAAACCCTTGGCCCGCGCCAGCGGCTTCAGCTCACGGACAAACTGGGATACATTTTCCCCGTCTTTCGTTTTTACATTTTCAAAATCCAGATTAATGCCGTCCAAATGGTACATCTTCGCAAACTGGATCGTCTGGTTGATTGCGTTAAGCCTTGTTTCATATGTGGCCATCGCGCTGGATGTTATATCCGGATCAAAGCTATTATCCAAAAGCCCCCAAACATCAATCCCCTGCTCATGGGCTTTCTCTACATAAGCCGTGTCCGCCTTACTGCGAACATTCCCTTCTTTGTCAATGATGCTAAACCAGGTTGGGCTGACGACATTGACCCCGGATAACTGATCGATGACAGAAGGATCGGGCTTTTTCTTATAAACGGCCTCCCAAGCCAGGTTCACCGGTTTGCCTTGCCAGCTTCGCTCGGCTTGGGTCGGAGGTTGAGGTACGTCAGGAACCGTCTTCTTTTCTCCCAGCGTTACCTTTGTTTTCGGCACATAACCGGCATAGCCGTTATCCATCTGTGCAAAATACCAAGAGTCATCCGATCCCCAAATCCGCAGGGACGTGCCTCCAGGCATGTCGGCCAGAATCCGCTCATGCTTGGATGGCCCTTTTCTCAACGCAGTTTTCGAATCAGGTTCTCCAACAACCTCACCCATTTGTACCGTATCCCCGGCTCTCATCAGCAATATTGCGCCCGTATTCGGATCTTCGTGAAAAGTTATGCCGTACAGCTCCTTCAGCGGCTGGATCGGCATATACGGTACGCCGTTTTTTTCTTCCGGGGCAAAACAGAGCTGTATCTGCTTATTATTCAGCTGCGCTTTCGTTTCCCCGGTCTGTAAATGCATCACCTGCACCGGGGTCGTCAAAATGATCGACTGCGTCCCTTTTTCGTAACGAATATTAGGGTCGATCCCCTCCTGAAGCACCTGCAGAGGGAGCCGCAGCTGTTCGCCGGAACCATCGGCAGATTGATCAAGAAGCTTGCCTTTTACAAAAACGGGCTTGTCCATCCCCTTCCAATCCGGCTTCTCATGCAGCGGATTCGGAAGAATCTCGGTTATCGTAAAATACGCACCAGCCGCAACCAAGCATAATCCCAGCAGAATGGAAAAACGCCTTTTGGCCGAAGAGCGGTGCTTGCGTTTTCTGTTTCTAGTCAAAGGTTAATCCTCCGTTATGATTAATGTGTACTTTTTTTAGAAAACAGGATGCCTACAGCTTCCCTCTCCGAAAACAAGCTTGGCATCCAGCGCCTTGAACGTGCATTTTTCGATTTAAACGCATACTTGCGACCTTCCTTAAATAAAAAAACGCGGGAATCCATTACAGGAATCCGCACGTTTTTTCAAAACAGAACCATGAAACGGATGCTTCACTTATTTTTGCAGCTGCTGCAAACCCCGTACAGTTCCATACGCAAACCCTGGATCTGAAAGCCCGTGCTTTTCTCGGCAGTCTGCTCCACATCATGAAGGGAGGGGTAGCTGAAATCTTCGATTTTGCCGCATTTCTGACAAATCACATGGAAGTGATCCTCCACGTTCGCGTCAAAACGGCTCGAATTGTCTCCATAAGTCAACTCATGGACCATTCCCGCTTCAATAAGCATTTTCAAGTTATTATATACGGTTGCTACACTCATGCTCGGAAATTTAGGCTCCAGCGCACGATAAATCTCATCCGCCGTTGGATGACTCATGGAATCCATGAGGTAAGCCAATATCGCGTGACGCTGGGGCGTAATCCGAACACCATTCGTTTTCAATTGTTCCAATGCATGCTCGACCCGCGTCGACATCTTACCCACCGCCTTATAATTTAAGCAATTCATATGCTGCATTGAATTTAAAATGGATATAACTCTAGTCTGTTTATAATCTTTATAACTTTATTGTACGTTCATCATTTCAAATTTGTCAACGAAAGGACTCTCGTTGATAGAATTTGAAGCAAGGAATTACACTCCGATTCAATATTTATTCACAAATAAATCGCTGTTGCCTTCGATATGAACCTTATGTTCACCCAAACCTATTGTACCCATTATATTCTTTTTATCCACCATAAATTCCGCAAACTCGTTATGGATATCGCCGTAGCTGATCACGCCGTCAACTTCATAACTTCCTGTCTCGGGAAGAATGACTTTCAGCTCTCCAACGGCACTATAGATATCCCAGTCTCCTTCCACCACGCTGGAACGTACGGTTATGCCTCCATTTAAAGATTCCGTCTTTAAGCCGGAACGGACATCAGCAATATCGATATTGCCGTTTTTGGTACGGGCATCGATTTTCCCTAGCACACGGATAACCGACAAATTACCCACCTGCGTGGAAAGTGTGGCGGTATCGGAAATATCCACTGCCTGCACATTGCCCTGGCTTGTGGTGAGATCCACGGAACCCGTCACATTAAAAGCGCTGATTTTCCCGTTCAATGTGCTGCCTTTAACATTTCCCGTCACATGATCCATTTTTAGTTCCCCGTTCGCCGTCTCCATCGTTATTTGCTTGATGGCATCCACACGCTGTAGGCTGATGCTGCCGTTCATCGTGCGCAGCGACAGATCAAAATGTCGGTCTTCAGGAAGTGTAATCGTCAAGTTTATTCGGGGCTGCCTTTTACCTGATTGGCCGTACGGCTTAGCCTTAGTCTGAATAGTAATGGTGCTGCCTCTGTTGATTTCAAGCGTGGACTCCCTTCCGATCACTTCCGCTTCCGGCCCCGTAATCTGATCGACCCAGGTTTCCGCTTGCACGCCGATATCTGTAACCGGACCTCGCTGCACCACGATATCTCCGTTAATGCTTTCTACATTGATATTTTGAGTATCCATCTCCACAGGAACGGCAACCATATCTTTACCGACGCTGTTTCCCTCTTGTTCGCTGTAATCCACGCCGGCTGCCGTTAAATTCAGGCTCACTTTATTCCAAAGATGCAAATACTGCTTTTGTTCCGTTACGATAAACACCGATGCCGACAAAACGAGTGCCAGCAGTACGCCGCGCAGATCTAATTGAACCCTTCGCCCCGCTGCCTTGGTTCTCCATGCCGCGAAATAAAGCACCATGGATTCTATTCCCCAAAGTACGGCCAGCAGCGGCCACCATTTCGGCAGGAGCAGTAAATATTCCGTACCATACAGCGCATCGATAAGAAGCAGCACACCGGTTGCAATGAGCAGGAGGACAGCCGTAAATCTCCCGGCCCGCATTCTCCGTCTACGGCTCATCAAACCACCCCCATTCGATATGCTTCTGCAATCATCTTTCTCCCTCCCGGGATTGCTCAGACCGCCGCTGTTTCCAAAGAATCCAGACTTCCCGGATTCCCGCCCACAACCCTGCGGCGATCAAAACGGCTGCCACCGTTATTTTACTGTAATGTTCTATATAAAACTGCAGCCAGCCTGGTTTCTGATAAAAAGCAAACATCAACGCCCCGCCGACGATCAGCATAATCCCGAAAAACGGACCTCGTTCAACCGAAAAAGGATTCCGGTAAGCCTCCACTTCCCCATTGTCTTTATCGGATGTTTGCGCCCTGCGCAAAATAACAAAATCCGCGGCCTGCAGCACATCATACACATTGTAAAAATAAGCCACAGGTATCACCAAAGCCAATAGGATCAGCAATGGCACATTGATCTGCATTCCGATGGATGAAAAATATAAAAGGGCCGACGCGTCCAAAAGCAGGGTAAACATAAACGCAACCCCTTTGCGGTATAGGCCGAGGTAAACATGACCAAGTCCCGGGCATATGGCGGCCAGCAGCCCCGCGGTAAATTTCCGTTTTCGGGAAAACATGCGCCGGGTGCGGACTGCAGCGGGTTGTTCGCGCAGATCACGATCATCTGTCCTGCTTCTTCCCGGTCCCCCGGTTCTTCTGACGCTATGCATCCTTCCCAGCTCCCTTCCGCTTCCAAGATGAACGGCCGCTTCTCTCGTTACTGCTATCGTTCATTCTATGATAGTACCCTATATAACAAGGACAATAACAGGTAAATATATGGATGTTCATCCTCTAAATGCAAAAATCATTCCAACAAAAAACCCCCTATCGTAGGGGGTGAAACTGCGCTTTAATCAATCGAAACCATGGAGACTCCTTCCAATTTTCGGATACGGGAGGCAAGTGTAAGCGGGTCAAAAGCCCTTTTGCTTAAAACGTTTAATGATATCTCCACGTTGGTGGAAGGAGGCTGCAATTCGCCATATGGCGCGATGCTTCGCTCGTTGATCACGGCTTTTTTGACCGTAATATCCTCTTCCTCAAGCAATCCAGAAACGGTTTCCATAAGTCCGGGCACCGAAGTCGCATATATCGATATGAGATGGAGCTTACTGCTGCGGATATAACGCTGCTCCAGCTTGTTAAACACAACCAAAGTCAGAAGAATCAGAAGCGTTGCCATAATCGATGCGAAATAAAAGCCAGCTCCGATCGCCAGCCCGACAGCAGCAATAACCCATATGGAAGCGGCGGTTGTCAAACCTGTAATGGATTTGCCCGTGAACAAAATCGTTCCCGCCCCCAAAAAACCGACTCCTGTAATGACGGCCGATGCCAGTCTCGCAGGATCGATACGGATATTCACTTCATGCACGAATGCGGAAAATCCGTAAATGGACAACATGATGATTAATGTCGACCCCATACAGACCAATATATGGGTTCGAAGTCCGGCTGCATGATTGGAACGCTCCCGCTCCAAACCTACAAGTCCGCCCAGCAGAACAGACAAAAGCAGCCTCAGCAATATATGCGTATTATCAATATACCATGGATCCGCCAAAGCATATCTCTCCCTATTATGCAGTGCGCTAGCCTTGAAGACAGTGTTTTCCTGAACTTACGCCAATTTCCCCGCCCGTCTATGGAACGTCGTCAATTCGACGCCCGGGGCGACTTCAAACGTATCAAAAGGAACAAAACCAAACTTAAGATATAGCGCTACCGCTGGTTCGTTTTTGGCGCCTGTGGACACGATAAACAGCGGAATATTCAGATGTTCGTCCAGAACGTGGCGGATCAGTCTGCCCGCGATTCCCTTGCGGAAATGATCCGGATGCACCATCATACGCATCAACGTCAGCGAGCCGGGACTTTCATGCGCAGTTGCAACGGCTCCGATGAGTTCCCCATCTTCACTCAAGCAGCCGTAAAAGGTTTCTCCGCAATTCTGTAGTGTTTCATGCGTGTCAAGCAGCGGCGGGATATCATAAAACCCGATTTTTTCAGCTTCGATTCTGTAAGCAATATGCTGCAATCTCCAAATTTGGTCCACCATATCGTCATCCTGCAATGATAGCTTGATGATCATAGGCTCCTCCTATTCAGGCTATACGCCGCAAATGAAAAAAAGACCAGTAAATATAACCCCACAAAGTGACGTGTAGCCTTCGTAGCTTATTCCGATTACTTTGCGGGGACCCCGGAATTTTTTAATAACCCCACAAAGTGACATGCAGCCTTCGAGGCTTATTCCGATTACTTTGCGGGGACCCCATTCTTATATTAAAAAAAAGGCTTGTCCGGCGGACAAGCCAAAGACCCGTTCCCTGGTTTACTGCTTGAGCACTTCTTCCAACAGTTTGTTCACGATCGCAGGATTGGCTTTCCCTCTGCTCTCTTTCATGACTTGGCCGACCAGGAAGCCGATGGCTTTTTGCTTGCCCGCTCTGTAATCCTCGACGGATTGCGGATTCGCCTCTACCACCTGCTCGACGATAGATTTGATGGCACCTTCGTCGCTGATTTGCACCAGTCCCTTTTCTTCGACGATTTGCTGCGGAAGCTTGCCGCTTTCGAGCATTTCCTTGAAAACGGTTTTGGCGATTTTGGTGCTGATCGTTCCTTTTTCGATGAGGCCGATCATTTCACCCAATCCTTGACCTGTCAATTTCACATCGGAGAATTCCAGGTTGTTGCTGTTGAGATAGCCAAGAAGCTCGCCCATAATCCAGTTGGACACGGATTTTGCATCCTGCGTGTATTTCAGGCTGTCCTCGAACAGGTCCGCGATCGGCTTCGAGGAAGTAATAACCTCCGCATCGTAGCTTGGAAGACCGTATTCGGAAGTGTAACGCGCCTTGCGGGCATCCGGCAGTTCCGGAATCGAAACGCGTATGCGATCCTTCCACTCTTGATCGATATAGATCTTCACCAAATCCGGATCGGGGAAGTAGCGATAATCATGCGCTTCTTCCTTGCCGCGCATCGAGAGGGTTTTGCCCTGCGCTTCATCCCAGCGGCGGGTTTCCTGTACGACAACTCCGCCTTCATCCAAAATTTCGGCCTGGCGGTATTCTTCATATTCGAGACCCCTTTGCACGCCGCGGAAGGAGTTCATGTTTTTCAGCTCGGCGCGTGTGCCGAATTCCTTTTGGCCGTAAGGGCGGATACTGATGTTAGCATCGCAGCGCATGGAGCCCTCTTCCATTTTCACGTCGGACACTTCGCAGTATTGCATGATGGCGCGCAGCTTTTCCAAATAAGCGCGTGCTTCTTCCGGCGAAGAGATTTCAGGTTCCGATACGATTTCCACGAGCGGCGTTCCGACGCGGTTAAAGTCCACCAGCGATGCATACCCTCCGTCGATATGCGTCAGCTTGCCCGCATCTTCCTCCAAATGAAGACGGGTGATGCCGATCCGTTTCGTTTGGCCATCCACCTCGATATCGATCCAACCATGCTGCCCGATCGGCTGATCGTACTGGGAAATTTGATAAGCTTTTGGCGAATCCGGGTAAAAATAGTTTTTACGGTCGAATTTGCTCACATCCGCAATTTCGCAATTCAGCGCCATCGCCGCTTTAACCGCGTATTCTACCGCCTGTTTGTTTAGTACCGGCAGCACGCCGGGATGGCCCAGGCAGATTGGGCACGTATGCGTATTGGGCGGAGCGCCGAACTCGGTCGAACAGCCGCAAAAAATTTTGGACTCGGTCTTCAGCTCGACGTGTACCTCAAGTCCAATGACAGTTTCGTATTTTGAAGATGACATGGTTATTCCCTCCTTTAAAGTTCGTGTTCAAAAAGGTCGGTTTTCAGCACCGAGAAGGTTGGATGAAGTTAGGGACGAAAGGAGCGGAACGTACGTTTTGGGTACGTGAGCACCGGAAGGCCCGGCTGAATTCAAGATTCGATGCTGATTTTGCTTCCTGATTCACTTCGTGATCAAAAGCGGACTTTTTGAACAACCTCTTTAAGCCGATTTCTACAGGTTAGGCCGCTGTTTATGGTGACCGGTGTTTTGTTCGAAAGCTCCCGCTACGCGCAGTACCGTCGCCTCGTCAAATGGTTTGCCGATAATTTGCAGGCCGACAGGCAGGCCACCGGAGAAACCGCAAGGAACGCTGATCGCAGGAACGCCGGCAAGACTTACCGGGATGGTCAAAATATCGTTCAGATACATAGTCAGCGGATCGTCTACTTGGGCCCCCAGCTTAAAGGCCGTCGTTGGAGCCGTAGGTCCGATAATGACATCGTATTGTTCAAATACCTGATCAAAATCACGTTTGATCAACGTACGTGCCTTTTGCGCCTTTAAATAAAACGCATCGTAATAACCGGAGCTAAGCGCATAAGTACCCAGCATGATCCGGCGTTTGACCTCAGGGCCAAAACCTTGGCTTCGGGATTCATGATACAGATCCAGCAGATTTCCGGATTGTCCGGCACGTACGCCATAACGCACGCCGTCGAAACGGGCCAGGTTGGAAGACGCTTCAGAAGAAGCAAGCAAATAATAAGCGGCTACCGCGTATTCGGTATGGGGCAGAGACACTTCTTCGACAACCGCCCCCATGCTTTCGAGCACTTTCAGCGCAGCTTGCACGCTTTCCTTCACGGCTGCATCGACGCCTTCTCCCATATACTCTTTAGGTACGGCGACACGCAAACCTTTGACGTCTCCGGTCAAGGCGCTTAAGTAATCCGGAATGTCCACGTTGGCGGACGTGGAATCCATATGATCGTAACCGGCAATCGCCTGCAGGACATAAGCAGCGTCCTCGACGTTTTTGGTCAATGGTCCGATTTGATCCAGCGATGAAGCGAATGCTACCAGACCGAAACGGGATACGAGTCCGTAAGTCGGCTTCAAGCCAACGACACCGCAATAAGAAGCCGGCTGGCGAATCGAACCGCCGGTATCCGAACCGAGGGCAAAATAAGCCTCGCCCGCAGCGACCGAAGCCGCAGAGCCGCCGCTGGAACCGCCCGGAACGTATTCCGGGTTCCATGGATTGCGAACCGGATGGAAGCTTGAATTTTCGTTGGAGCCTCCCATCGCAAATTCGTCCATATTCAGTTTTCCGATGGTTACGGCATCCGCGCTCCGCAGTTTGCGCACAACGGTAGCGTCGTAAACAGGATTAAAGTTCGACAAAAATTGGCTGGCGCAGGTGGTACGGATTCCCTCCGTTACGATATTGTCCTTGATGCCGGCAGGCAGACCAAAAAGCAGTCCGCGCTCTTTTCCGGATGCCAGTTTGTCATCCAAGCGGCGTGCGTCGTTTCTGGCTCCCTCTTCATTCAAGGTCAGATAAGCGCCGATGCGGTCGTCTCGTTCCGAAATCGTGCGGAATGTGTCTTCCACCAGCTCCTGTACAGAAAGCTCCTTGTCATGAAGCTTGCTATGTATTTCTTTCAGATTTTGATTTAACAGGCTCAAGTTGCGCTCCTCCTTTCATATAAAAAACCTTCTATTCAAGTACGGCCGGAACTTTAAATTGTCCGTCTTCTTCCTCTGGCGCGTTTGCCATGACCTTTTCGATCGGCAGGCTTTCGCGCTGCACATCCTCACGCATCACATTGCTGACAGGCAGAACATGAGTTGTAGGCTCGACGCCGTCCGTATCGAGTTCATTTAATTTTTCGGCATATTGTAAAATAGCGTTCAGCTGTTCTGTGAACATCTGCTCTTCATCCGTACTCAAATTGAGCCGGGCAAGCTTGGCCACATGCTGAACGTCTTGATTGGTGATGCTCATAATTCCAACTCCTCCTTAGTCCATCTTCTTATATGTTAAAGGATTAAAGCCTCAGGATAACGTTTCTAATTATATTGTAGAACCTGTGACAATTCAATCCACGGCTTATCCCAGGCGCAGATACTTTCTGGCGCTCCGCTTTGTTTTTTGAGCATCTGTGGTGTCAATTGACCGCTTCAGATCAGTACGGACTTATATGCCTCCGGGTACTTCGGGGACAAATGCCGATTTCCAGAATTTCCGTATAACAAAAACGTCTATCGACGTACTTTCTAGGAAGACAGACCGCATTTAGCGGATGTTTTTCTTGCGATTATAGAATTGTTCAGCTTCGCTGAAAATTTATAAATTCTATAATCTTAAAAAATAACGGATAGATCATTAGAAACAGATTCGGAATCCACCATGCAGGATCAAACTCCTGCCGAATCCCCCAGTATGATATGGCCATCATGCCGGAACAAAAAGTCAGGACAAGCGAAATCAAAGCTGCGGATTTCCATACTGGTGATCGGTTGCGGTATAAATAAAGCGCCGTTAGGCCAGTCACCGAGACCAGCATATCTATCGGAAAAAACGACCAGTTCCATGCGATCAGAATCGGATTGCTGTAATCGGAATAAGCCCACTCCGGAGGGATGAGCCTAAGTGCCGTCGCACTGAAATAAAGGATAAACGATATATCGGTCAACAGAAAAAACCATTTCAAGATACGCATCGATGGTTCTCTTTTGATCAACCCGTTCATTTCAAAGCCCCCCCTTTTCTAATGTTCGCCACGCTGCTTCGCGTTACCCTCCACCGCGAGCTCCGTTTGTATCTCGGTCCCATTTCCTGCTGAAGACTTGCCAGCCCGATTGGACTCGTGGCCACTGTCTCCCAAGTTAAGTCCGAGGACTCCAAGAATGATCAAGAGGATCGAGATCGCTTTGATAAGCGTCATCGATTCCTGGAAGTACATATAACCGATGACGGCAATAGCTGCTGTGCCCAGGCCGGACCAGATGGCATAAGCAACGCTGACAGGTACTTGCTTCAGCGCCATATTTAAGCTGGAAAAAGCCAAAATATACAATACGATCATAAGAATAGACGGGACCATTCTGGTAAAACCGTTTGACAGCTTCATCGACACAGTGCCCCCAATTTCAAGCGCAATCGCAAAAAACAAATAAACCCAAGCCATTATTCAATCAATTCCTTTCCGGATGGAT
Source organism: Paenibacillus azoreducens (assembly GCF_021654775.1). Lineage (NCBI taxonomy): Bacteria > Bacillati > Bacillota > Bacilli > Caryophanales > Paenibacillaceae > Paenibacillus > Paenibacillus azoreducens. The sequence continues at coordinate 6,465,181 of NZ_AP025343.1, forward strand.
TGCTGCCCACTTCATCTTCGTTTGCAGGCGAAACAATACCATGCATCAACATATCAACCATTGATTCAACGGCGCTCGTCAGAGATACCGTCGTATTCATCAGAAAATCCGGATTATAGATGGCAAATGTTGCTCCGCGCATACACTCTATAACCGTCGGTACATGAACGGGGCGCAGCTCGCCGCTTTCGATTCCCTGATGAAGCAGTATCTCGACGGTCCCCCATTCCTCCTGCAGCAGAGAATCAATCTTCCTCCACTCCTGCGGGGCGTAACGTTTCATCTCCTCCAGCAATCTCGCGTCAACAAGCCGCAGACCACTCGGAACGATCGACAAAATGGCTTTTATTTTCCGCACTATGCTCCAATCCTCATCTTCATAAATGCGGCGCTGCGTTTGCAGCACTTCTTCAACTGCATCATCCACAATCGAGCTAATGATCTCTTCCTTTGAAGCGAAATGCTCATAAATCGTACGTTTGCTGATCCCGAGATATGCCGCGAGATCACCCATCGTAAATTTCAACCCTTTTTGAGTCAGCAGCGCCAGTGCGGCTTGCTGCAGTTTATCTTTCATGTCTGCCCTCCTGATATCTATGAATTCGGTAACATAGAAACTATTTTATTTTTCTTGGTACCAAAAGGAGTATATCGTCTTTTTCTGATCCTGTAAAATGCTTATGTAAAACTCTCCGCCGCGATTCCTGATGAAGAGAGGGACTTTTTAGGGGGAAAAGTAAAATGGCTTCTGATGGCGCGACGAGCTTTTCCAACCGCATCTCCCGATGCGTAATGGGTATGCGTAATGGGTGTTTGTTTACATAATGGCCCCGCGTTGTTTCAACAAATATTTATGGACGCAGGCGCTTTAATGGGCTAAAATATACCAAATTATTAATTATTTGCGCAAAGCGCGCACTAGGGAGGGTTATCGCTTGAACACGGAAATCACACAACCAGGCATGTTCGGTGAATTCGGAGGAAGTTATGTTCCGCCGCAGCTGCAGGGTGTTTTGGACCGTCTGGCCGAAGCATTTGAACATTATAAAAACGATCCTGAATTTATTGAGGAATTCAAAACGTATTTGCGGGAATTTGTCGGTCGGGAAAGTCCTCTCACATATGCCAAACACTTGAGCAAAAAGCTTGGCGGAGCCAAAATTTATTTGAAGCGCGAAGATCTGAATCATACCGGATCCCATAAAATCAACAACGTCATCGGGCAAATCCTGCTCGCGAAACGTATGGGTGCGCACCGCGTCATTGCTGAAACCGGAGCGGGACAGCATGGCGTCGCAACCGCAACCGTATGCGCCATGTTCGAAATGGAATGCATCGTTTACATGGGGGCCGAAGATGTCCGGCGCCAAGCGTTGAACGTATTCCGTATGGAACTGCTTGGCGCTAAAGTCGTATCGGTAACCAAAGGACAAGGCCGGCTTAAAGACGCCGTTGACGAAGCTCTAAACGATCTCGTCGAAAATTACGAGACGACCTTCTACCTGCTTGGCTCTGCGGTAGGCCCGCATCCGTTCCCGTCGATGGTAAAACATTTTCAATCTGTCATCAGCGAGGAATCCAAACGCCAAATCATCGACAAGGAAGGCAAACTGCCGGATGCCGTCCTGGCATGCGTCGGCGGAGGAAGCAACGCGATCGGTTCGTTCGCCCATTACATAGACGAGCCTGCCGTCCGTCTCATCGGTGTAGAACCGGATCAAGCCGCGACGCTGAATCAAGGCGTACCTGCTGTACTTCACGGATTCCGCTGTCTTGTTTTGCTTGATGAGGAAGGCAACCCGGCGCCGACATACTCCATTGCAGCCGGCTTGGATTACCCGGGCATCGGTCCGGAACACAGCCATCTGAAAGTTAGCGGCCGGGCAGAATACGTCACCGTGACAAACGAAGAGGTGCTGAATGCATTCCAGGTGCTGTCGAAGACTGAAGGCATCATTCCCGCATTGGAGAGCGCCCATGCCGTTGCGCATGCCCTGAAGCTGGCGCCGCAGCTCAGCCGCGACCAGGTGATCATCGTGAACCTCTCGGGACGCGGGGACAAGGATGTTGAGCAGGTGTTCGGGATGCTTCATGAGGCTAAATAATTTACGGTAAATATGGGGGATCGGCTTGCAAGTATCGGTACCCCTTTGGGGCAAATGCACCTTCATTTTCAATGACCGAAAGTTAACTTCTTTCAATGATGCTCACATCAAGAGTAGAAGATTAAAAGCTTGGGTGCGATAGATTAAAAAAAGTGAATTTTTGAGGATGAAGTATCTAATCCAGTTCAAAAGCCTGCACGAGCAGTCATTTTTCATCATGCAGCCAGCTGTCTGAATTCAAGCCAGATAAGATTGATACGAGTTGACTTGTTTTATGCCCAGGCTCAATCACTCTTGGATCTCGTTATGGATTGACTCTTAGTGCAGGCTTTTGCTTTTATGGTCAGTTGTGATGCGCTGTGATGCGCTGTGACTTGACGTGTGTGCTCGGATGCGCTGTGGTGTGCTGGGATGTGCTTTACGTGCTGTGTGCTTTGACGTGCTGTGTGCTTTGACGTGCTGCGTGCTTTGACGTGCTGCGTGCTTTGACGTGCTGCGTGCTTTGACGTGCTGCGTGCTTTGACGTGCTGCGTGCTTTGACGTGCTGCGTGCTTTGACGTGATTTAACGTGCTGCGGCGTGTTATACTGTGATGCGCTGTAGCAATATGATACGCTGTGATGTGCTTTTAATGTGCTGTGTGCCTTGACGTGATTTAACGTGCTGCGGCGTGTTATACTGTGATGCGCTGTAGCAATATGATACGCTGTGATGTGCTTTTAATGTGCTGTGTGCCTTGACGTGATTTAACGTGCTGCGGCGTGTTATACTGTGATGCGCTGTAGCAATATGAATGCGCTGTGATGTGCTTTTAATGTGCTGCGTGCTTTGACGTGATTTAACGTGCTGCGGCGTGTTATACTGTGATGCGCTGTAGCAATATGATGCGCTGTGATGTGCTTTTAATGTGCTGTGTGCTTTGACGTGATTTAACGTGCTGCAGCGTGATATACATTGATTCGCTATGATGTACTGTGATGCGCTGTGACGAGGCTGAATTCGAAATTGTTGCGAAAGTGCAGGTTTTCCAAGTATAATAGCCCGATTTCAGGAAAAAAATTGCGATAATACACTTTTTTTTCGTTGTTATAGGAACACGCGCCTCTCAAATGAGAAAATAGATGCACTTTCGCAACCATTTAATATAATCCTCGCTATTTAAGCTCCAAAAACTGCACTTTTGCATTTATTTAGAGTATAAGCCTATTCATCCCGCATGTGCCCACTCAAATTTTTGCTTGATTTTCTGTTCGCTTAAGATGAGACAACTTCGATCATATTAATTTGACTTACTTCTGTATTTCAATTTGTATATCAATCGCTTACTTCTGTATTTCAATCACTTACTTCTGTATATTAATCACTTACTTCTGTATTTTAATGACTCACTTCTGTACATCAATCACTTACTTCTGTATTTTAATGACTCACTTCTGTACATCAATCACTTACTTCTGTATATCAGTACTTTGTATATCAAATGACTTACTTCTATGTATCAAATGACTTATTTCTATACTTACTTCTGTGTATCAGACGACTTCAAACAAGCTAAGGTTGCTAACTTCCACCTCCAATAGACTCACTCTGAATTTCCTAAAAGGTCATACCTTCTTTTCGCTATTAAAAAAGAGCCGGCCATAGGCCGACTCTATTCTTAAATCCAGGCGCGCAAATTGACTTGCTTGATAAACTCTGCCTGTGAAAGCACCTCAGGTGCTGACTCTTCTTCTTCCTGTTCTTCTTCGCCGTTCATAATTTGATGAAACAGCTTTTCGTTATATGTCGCAAGGGCGTAATCGATCAGCGCTTCCCGCGTGGTCATCTCCACTTCATGCTGAATGAGCAGCTCCTCTGGCTGAACATCACCCGATGGCACGAAAAAGTTTCGGTTAATCTTAGGTACCCGGATCACATAATCAAACGCATTGTCCGGATTCCGGTCATAAGCAATCAGATAACCGTATTCCCCTATAGGAAGGTTCTGCTCAAAGGCGTCCGCGACGATTACTATCTTCTCCCCTAGTTGCAGCATCGTCTACCTCCTAGATGTCCTTTATTGTTTGTATAGTCTACTAAAAAAAAGTAGGCCTGTCTACGGAAACTCATAGAAAACTAAGCAAAAAGACTCAATTCTGCACAGCCCATACCCAGTAACCGTTATATTTAGAGTAACAGATCATTCCAGCCTCCTGCAAGCCTCAATCCGAAATTTAACCCGGCAGCCTCTTATAAAGATTATAGATGGAACATGAGGGTAGCCAAGAGAGGCGAGGATGACCAGAGAGGAGGGCCAGAAAATGGGTCTTCCGTAGGTTGGGGCCGGTGCGGGTTTCCAAGCGCTGTAGCTTGGCATGAAGCGGTTCGCAACTAAGCCAATCGTTCCATCGATCGTTTCTCAGCGGATAAGAAAAGGTATTACAGGCATGATGAAATTGAAATATTTCGCGTAAAGTAAAAAGAACGCAAACCGGGATTGATCCGCAGCTTGCGTGCTTCGCAAATGTAAATGAAAATGAAAATGAAAATGAAAATATAACATTAAGTTGACATCATTGTAGCAAAATTGTAATCATTTGTCCAGCCCTTTCCTCGATTTCTGTCGAGAAAAGGGGCGGAATAAGTTGTTTCAGGAAACATAAGGATTATGGGCGCGTTCATAGCCGATCGTGGTCTTCGGTCCATGACCGGGGTACACTTTCACTTCATCCTTGAAGGTAAAAAGCTTGTTATGAATCGAATCCAGCAAATCCCGTTCCCTGCCCCCGTACAAATCCGTTCTGCCGACACCGAGCTTGAAAAGCACATCGCCCGAGAAAAGATCATCCCCGCAGAGGAAGCTGACGCTACCCGGAGAATGGCCCGGAGTGTGATATACCTTGAAAGAATGTCCGATCAGCTCAAGCTTCTGTCCTTCTTCAAGTGCATATTCGGCGGGAGCCGTTGCAAGCGGCGGCGAAACCTGCGGCCAATTCAGCGAACCGTTCAGCTTCGGATTTTCAAGCCAGTCCGCTTCCAGATCATGCAGGTATACCGGGCAGTTTTTCAACTTACGGATTTCTTCCACGCCGCCCATATGGTCGAAATGCGCATGCGTCAACAAAATCGCTTCGATCTCCAGCGGCTCGATTTTTTTGATGAGGGCGCCGGGATTCATTCCCGGATCAATAATAACCGCACGGCCGGGATCTTCTCCCGTAAGCAGGTAAGCATTGGTCTGCAGCGGACCGAGGGAGAAAGTTTGAATGTTAAGCATATTCCGCGTTAAAACCCCGAAACCAGTTCACGCAGTTCTTTGATGATGACCGCATGATGTTCGGTTCCTTTCCCGTAAGCTGCAATAAGCTCTTTGCGGCACTCGGCCATTTTTGCCTCGTAATCGGGAGCTTCCCGATCGGGGTTCTCCTGCTTGAACCGGACCATAATTTGCTGCACATGGTCGGGACGAGGCCCCCATTTTCCCAACACATGACCCCCAGTATCCGTAAAAATGACCACAGGTACGCTTCGCCCGCCCATCGTCAAGAACTGGTCCATCACATCAAAATTCTCTTCCAGAATCAGAACTTCGGTAGGAATTTCCGCGGTTTCAAGCGCGCGGAACACCACCGGCACGTTGCGCACGACATCGCCGCACCAGTCCGCCGCCAGAATCAATACCCGCAGGTCGTCCCTGAATTTCAGGCTTTCAAAAAACTTGCGGTCTTCTTCGTTCCCCCAAGCAAACTGATCGTAACCGGCCTTGAATTCCTCCTGGTTTTTTTGCATCCCGTCAATAAACTGCTGTGGGGAAATCCCCGTATCCAATTTGTCCGCCAATTGGACTGCCATTTATTTCGTCCCCTTCCCGGATCTGGATTTCACCATTTTGATAACAAAATACACGATTAAAAGCGCCAGCGCAACAAGCAAAATCGGAGTGACGTAAGGCCCTGCCTTTTCATTAACATTCTCCCATTGATCGCCGAGGACAGATCCGAGATAAATAAACAGGATCGACCACGGAATCGTTGCCAGCGTCGTCAACAACGTGAAGCGCCAAATATTCATTTTGGAGATTCCCGCCGGAATCGAAATGGCATGGCGAACTACCGGAATAAACCGGGCGGTGAAAATAACGCCGGAGCCGTATTTACTAAACCACGCTTCCGCCGCATCGATATGCTTTTTATGAATAAAAATATATTTTCCGTATCTCTCGAGTACAGGTCTGCCGCCATAACGTCCGATCCAGTAAACAAACAACTGTGCGATTACACCGCCGATTACCCCGAATACCACGGCTCCCCAAAAGCTGATATTCCCTGAGGAAACCAAAAATCCTCCGTATGCAAGCACAATTTCACTAGGTATAACCTCAATCATTAAGCCCAGCATAATTCCGAAATAACCTAGACTTTCAACCCATAGAAGCAATTGACTGATGATATCCGATATAAAATGCACCCTGGCCCCTCTTTCTATAGTACTTATTTGTCCCTATCCCAAATCTATTCTAGCACACGAGCGGACATGACTTCTACTTACGCCCAATTGCCCGGGAAGAGGGTGTCTTCAACCGCGTTTGGAGCATATGGTGTGGAATAAAGGAGGTAGTTCAAATGCCGCCGATTTCAAACAGAAAAGATGCTCCGCTCCCTACGGCCCGAGGCATTCGCAGGGCTTGCAGCAAGGAGCTGTACCGCACGGTCAAGCGGCTGAAGGTATACGTTCCGGAAGATGCACTCCGCGATGGCGAAGCGCTCTATTACCGCAAGGTTATCAGCAATCTAATCTGGATTCACGAGAACCGCAGCAACCGGAAGCTTCTCTGCAACTGGTGGGACGAAAACGTTCGCGACGAGCTCGCCGAGTTATGGAACGTGGATGCGGAACATCTCAGCAATGCTTTTCGCGATGCTTTTGGCGGATAACATGCGCAGTTTTTCAAGAGATTTATAACCATCTAGAACGGTTTCCCGCGTAAACGTCAACCGCCTTTGCATATTGATGACGGCAATTCGTTGACTCGTCGTATTATCGCGTTTCGGATATCGTCCGCTCCAGTCGAGTCAGCTGTCTGCCCCACTCCATCGCCTCGCGGGTCAACCGGAAATCGCGGTCATTGCGCAGACTGGCCCCGTAATGATCTTTTGCCCGGTTCGCATAATCACGATAAAGCGCAAGCCCTGCCTGAACAATCCGGCGGGCTTCCTGTGCGTTGCCGGAGGACAGCTTCCTCTTCGCCAGTCTGAATAGCCCTTCCAGACTCCTCGTCTGCTCACCTGCGTTAAATTTGTCGCTGCTGAAGCCTACTTTCGCCCATTGTGCCGCTGCGGCGGTATCGCCCCGCCTGATCGCATTATCGGCAAGGGCAAAGATCAAACCGGAATGCCCGGGCGTGTAGGACAAACTCCGCTCCAGCACGGACCTCGCTTCTTCGGGCTGCAAGAACCGCGCAAGATCAAGCGCGGCCGCCGCATCGGCAGGGTTCCACCGGAGCGATGAACGCAGCAGGCTAATCGCTTTGGCTGGCGAAGATGCATAATAAGCCTCCTGATGAAGCCGGTACCCCGCCTCTCCCCGAATGGCCAGCATCACGCCCCCTGCAATGATACCGAGCCAAAGCAGCTGAAGCGGTACCCGGCCGGATGCAGGCAGCATTCCTTCCCGGCTAAGGCCCCAGAGCCTTTGCCGCACCAGTTCCGGATGAGGTTCAAGACCCGCAGCAGCCGAATTCGCTTCAGCCGAAGATAACGGAGCCCGTTCGCATGACAACCCCCAGGCTACAAGCAAAAACATCAGCAGCCACACAAGCCCGAAACTCCAATCGAGATCCGCCGCGCTGTGCAAAACAAAAACCAAGAATACCGGCAGCAGGCAGCGGCGGCAGCGGTACAGCAGCCATCCCGCCGCTGCAAGCAGCACAAGCAAAATGCAGGTGCCGATGATGCCTGTATTCAGCAGCATATCCAAGTAGCCGCTGTGCACCTGGCTGCCTACATAAGGATTCGACTGGACGGCTCGATACGAAAGCCGCCATGTCTCCCCGCCCTGTCCGAACCAGGGCGCATGCTCAAACAAGCGCCATGCATCGCGGTACATGGCGCCGCGCGCGGAGACGGTGCCGAAGTTTCTGACGATGCGCTCCTGCGCCGTCAGAAACACCATGCCCGCACCGGCACCCGCGAGCAGGCCGCCTGCGCCCCAGGCCAGGCGGCGCCGCACTGCCGCCTCGCTGCGCGCAAGGCGGCAAAGCCCCAGGCCGGCAAGCATGCTGCCGGCCCACACCCCGGCCAGCGCAAGCAGGCCGGGGACGGGTTGTACCGCCAGCAGCGCTGCTGCCAGCTGGCGGTACAGCAAGGCCGCGCCGGCCAGAGGCGCGGCCGCAAGCAGGAGCGGCGCCAGCATGCGCCGCCGCTCCAGGGCGAGGCCAGCGGCCAAGGCCACGCCGGCCGCGAGCCAGGCGCCGCGCGACTCGCTGAGGAGGAGCGCGGCGGCGTACGGCAGCAGCGGGAACGCAGCCCGCAGCAGGCGCGCCTGTCCGGCTTCGGACTCTCGCCGGAACAAGGCGGACAGCGCAAACAGCCGCTCCAGCAGGAATGCGGCCATCAGCATGCCAAAGGTGTTCGGATACTCCAGGAGGCCGGCAAGCCGCGCTCCCGTCGCGCTGATGCCTGGATTGGCGGAATACGCAATCGCATATGGCAGCGGAATCACGCCATAGACCGCCAGCAGCGCCGAACCGCAGAGCACGGCTCCTGCCGCATGCCAAGCCGCCGCAAGCACCGCTCTCCCCCCCTGCCGCCGCGCGGCGGAAATGGCGGACACGGCAAAGAGACCGTAAAATCCCCATCTGAGCAGCTGGTTCATCGTCCCTTGTACGGACAACGGTCCCAGCAGCCAGTGAACGGCATATACGGCCATCAATATAATTGGGCAGGCAATCAGGACTAACTCGGGCCAAGGGCGTGCAGCTCCCGCAGTAGCATGCTTCTCACGTCCAAAGACGCGCAGCGCCAGGGCAAGGACTCCTGCAAACAAGATCAACGAACCGTATCCGATCCAGACCGGATACAGCCCCGCCGTAAAATACAAGCCGGATTTCAGACAAGCCACCAGCAGAACTGCAATCAGCGCTGCCTCTCCCACTCCCTGAACCCAACGTTTCACGCCTTTGCCTCCCATCACCTTGTTATACCCGCGCCCAGGTGCCGGATCAACGTTCGGGCAGCCTATTCCGGCTTCGCCGCAGGCAGCAAATCCGCACATACCTTCTCCAGGTACGGCTTAGCTTTCAGGAAGTCCCGGAATGCTGTGTATTCGCGCCAGAGCTGCTCCTTATTGCCGCTTTGGCCCTTGACCGCCCGGATCAGAATGTTTTTCGGGGTATGCTCCAGATCGATAAATTCGAGCAGTTGGGTTTTATAGCCGAGAATATCCAGCAGCTTGGCCCGAATCCCGTCCGTTGCCAGCGCCGAGAAACGCTCCTTCAATATACCGTGCGCGAGCAGCGGCTCCATCACCGGGCTGTCTACCTGCCCGAACAGCTCATGTTGGCAGCAAGGAACCGACAGAATCACCGAGGCATTCCAGCGAACGGCCTTTTCCAAGGCCGCGTCCGTCGCCGTATCGCAAGCGTGGAGCGTAACGACCATATCGACCTGTTCCAGTTCGTTATACTCCGCAATATCACCAACCAGAAAACGGAGATTGTTGTAATTCAGCCTATTGGCCAACTGGTTGCAATGCTCGATGACATCCGCTTTGAGATCCAGCCCCACTACGTTCAGCGTTCTGCGCTCCTGAATGGCCAAATAATGATATAACGCAAAAGTCAGATAAGATTTCCCGCAGCCGAAATCGACAATCGTCAGCGGCCGTCCCTCCGGAAGCGAAGGCAGCACATCCTCGACCATCTCAAGAAAGCGGTTGATCTGTTTGAACTTATCATATTTGCGTGCCAGCACTTTGCCTTCTTCATTCATGATGCCAAGCTCGACAAGGAACGAAATCGGCTGCCCCTCTTCCAGCACATATTGCTTTTTGCGGTTATGCGCCAAATCCATGCTTGTTTTGGTCGGGGATTTGGTCAGAATCGATACTTTATATTTTTTGCTGATCCAAATTTGATAGTCCGCAGTTGGCGTGGAGATCAAACCCTGGCGAAAGGTTTCCTCGAACAGCTTCATAATCGCTGCTTCGGCTTCTTCGGCGGGAATATTTTGATGCACCACCTTGTTTGGATGCACATAGGCGAATTGATAATGTATTTTTTTCTTCAGCTCCACGGGTTTGATCTGAACCTTCGTAAAAGCTACGCCTTCCCGTTTGCGGAGCTGGCTGAGCGTCGCCGTGATCAATGTTGTTTCTTCTGTAATGTCATGGATGAGTTTACGTAAAGATTCCAAGAGAGTACATCTCACTTTCACATAGTTTCCAGGGAGAGCATTAACCCTTCACCCTCCGCTGCAGGTCTTCCAGTCCCTCTTCTACTTCGGTGCGGGGAAGTCCACCCGCCGAAAGCTCGTTATCGGTATGCTGCAAAAGCCTCTGGTAAAAGGCAAGGCCTTCTTCTTCCGTCAGTTCATGCTGATCCAGAAGGCGGAAAAGCACATTCTCCGCTTCATCATACCGCCCCTGCGCCTCTTCGTACCCAAGCAGCAGCTTGTCCGTTTTGGCCGGCAGTCTGTAGCCTTTGATCTGATCCTTCAACATCGCGATGCGTTCCGGCAGTTTCAGCATCGTATGGTCCGCGCCATGAAGGTCGGCATAAAGATACAAATGCAGCGTCTTCATCAAGCGGGTTAATCCTTCATCCTTGCGGCCCATATCCAGGTAAACGCCGCCCTCTTCCTCCAGGAGCCTCGCCACGCTCTGCAGCTTGTCGGCTTCGACAGCGCCTCCTATACGGAACATCTCTATCATATCTTCGGTGGACAGGGAATTCAAAAGCTTCGAGTTCAGGCGGAAATTTTTACTCAGCAGATCATCGATTTCCCATAGAGCCTCGACATATTTCTTCTGCTGCTTGAGTCCAAATACTTTCCCGACCATTTCAACCATATCTTCAACCATCTTCATCAAATAGTCTTTCCTGAACATGACGCTTCTCAATCCTTTCCCGTGAAAAATGCCGCTAATGGTATTGGCCAAATCTTTTGTTCTAACTGATTGTAAGACATTCGGCAGGCCAAAGCCAGCGGTCCATGGTTCATACTTTGCGGGGACCCAAAAAAACATATAAATTCTATAGTCTTTAAAAAGCCGGAACCCCCGCGCGGGAGAGCTCCGGCTTTATTTCATCTCATGAAGTAGTAACGCAATGAATCTTATTGCTTCAGCAGATTAATGATCGCTTTGCGGGCGGTCCTGCTGCAGAAAGCCTGTAATCACCCCGACCAGTTCTTCCGGCTTTTCCATCATGCTCATATGCCCTGAGCCCTGGATGGTCGCTTTCGTAATGTTCGGACCGTCGGCGGTAAATACCTTTTCTGCAGGAGCAATTCGATCCTTTTCTCCGGCGACAAGCAGGATTGGGAGCCTTGAACCGGAGATCACTTCCCGACGGTCCGGGCGCTCGCGCATGGCCAAAGCTGCTCCTGCTGCGCCTTGAGGTGGGGTCGAATATCCGATTTCCTTTGCTTTTGCAATCAATTCCTGATGAGTTTCGGCATTCTCCGGCGCAAACAACCCCGGAACCAAGCCATCGATAAACGCGGTCATTCCTTCCGTTTGGATCGTGCTTACCGCCTTCAGCCGTTTTTCCTTGCCTGCTTCGTCATCGGGATATCCCGTAGAGTGGATCAATCCAAAGCCATTCAGGCGGGAAGCATAACGCTCGGCAAAGGAAAGAGTGATGTAGCCGCCCATGGAATGGCCTAACATGGTCACCTTCGGCAGCTTCAGCTCGTCCAAAAGCTTCAGGAGATCATCCGCCATTTGCTCGATGGAATAAGCGCCAAGCGGGGCATCCGACGAACCATGTCCGCGCAGATCCGGCACTATGCAGCGGCAGCTTTTGGATAACAGCGGTACGACACGCTCCCAATATTCCGAACTGCCGCAAAATCCGTGCAAAAGCACTACAGCATCTCCCTGACCCTGGTCAGAAAACACAAGCGTATATCCGTCGCAAATTACTTTTTCCATCATGGATTCCTTCTTTCTTTATTTCAATTTTGGAATCGATTCGATCCTGCTTATAACTCAAGATTTGGCGTTTGTCGATATCCCGAGTTATGTATATACTTAAGCCAACGGCCAGCCGTTGAAACGCTTCCCTTCGGTTTGGTTCCAAAGTCCGAACGCCTCTGCGGCAGCCGAGGCAATCTGCCCGGCCATCGTCATTACATGGTACAGCGAGGTCATTTGCAGCGTAGAGTACGGCCTGGGACCCGCCGCGTTCACGATGCCGGCAATGCTATAATGTCCTACGGCCGGCAGCGTATGCCCTACCGATTGCGCCGGAAAAAGCGGCTCATCCGAAACCAGATAGCTTCCGACGGAATTCGGCTGCCCCAGGCAGGCATCGATGGCAACAATGACCTGATCTCCAGGAATGCTCGCAATGCTCTCTTCGAGACTGGAAGCGTCGCATGGAGAAGACAGCGTGCCAATGACGCGGGGAAAACCATAGGCGGCCAGTTCGCTCCCTGTCAGCGGGCCAAGCGCGTCCCCTGTCGAGCGGTCCGTTCCAATGCATAAAAAAGTAATCTGATCCAAATGATGTTGGCTGTGAATCTCCGCCAAAAAATCGCGGAGTCCGGCAGCCTGAATTTTTTGGCGGCTTCCGCCCTTTCCCCGGATCAAATGAGGGTCTTGAAAAGACATGGCTTGCGGGCCCTCCTTGCTCGTAACAGCAGTTTTCTTTTGATTTTACTGCAAAACGGCCGGCAATAAAAATCATTTTCTGTGCCGGGCGAAAAAGTCATGCTACAATGGTTACAGTTTGCCTGCAAGTGCGAGTTCAAAAAGGCCGGTTTTCAGCACCGAGAAGGTTGGAAGAAGCTAGGGACGAAAGGAGCGGAGCGTACGTAGTGGGTACGTGAGCACCGGAAGGCCCGGCTGAATTCAAGATTCGATGCCGAGTTCACTTCCTGATTCACTTCGTGTTAGATATAGAATTTATTCGTTATCTAGATACGCTGATAAAATTCTATATCGCAAGAAAAACTGCCGCTAAAGGTGGTCTGTCTGCTGTGAAGGTACGTCAATAGACGTTTTTCTTATCAAAAGCGGACTTTTTGAACAACCTCTGAAAGAATAGAAAACCGGAAAGGATGAACCCTATTTATGGATTTGTCTCAAAAAAATGCTGAAAATATCGAATATATGATCGAACAGATTAAAACCAAGCTGCGGATGGCCAGCGGCGCGGCTATGAGCTCCTCCGCCTTTTCGGTTGATCAATACGATGAGATCCGCGATGTATACGATCTTGTGATGACCAAATCGAACCTGAGCATCTCGGAAGTAGAGGCTTTAGCATCCGAGCTTGGCCGTTTACGCAACAAATAATCCGTTATCCGTTAAGCCAAAAAGCCCCCTCATGTCCTGCCGTCAGCACGTATGCGAGCAAGGAGCATAAGGGGGCTTTGATTATGACAGCTTTCTCAGGGAATTTCCGCGAGTATAAATTCCGCCTCCCCTTCGCTGCTTGTTCCTTTGATATAAAGATTGCAGCTCTTGCGAATGCGGGCCGAATCTCCCGGTTCCAGCTGGAATACGCCGTCATCGCAGCCGACTTCAAGATGGCCGGAAATCAGGAATAGATATACTCTCTTGTTTTCGCTTTGGCCGAGCACAAGTTCCCGTCCCGTTTCCAGCACGGGAATATAAAGCGATATATCCGCATGAATCGGCAACCCTGCTGTATTGCCCTGACCGGCAGCTCCCGATGCGACAGGGATGCATTTGTTCAGCCGTTCCTCCCTCGAAAAGTTCCGTGAACGCCATGACGGTTCATGGCATGGCCTGGAGGGCAGAAACCACATCTGTATAAACCGGACAGGTTCTTCTGCGGACGGGTTCCTCTCTGAATGGCTGATTCCCGTGCCGGCGCTCATGACTTGAACCGTTCCGGCAGGAAGAAGGGTATTATTGCCAAGGTTATCTTGATGCTCAAGCGTGCCGGTTACCACATAGCTCACAATTTCCAAATCATGATGGGGATGTTCCTTAAAACCTTGCATCGGACTCAAGCAGTTGTCGTTATGTGCCAGTATACAACCGAAATGCGCGTTGCTCGGATCATCATAATCGGCAAACGAAAAGCTGAATTCACTGCGAATCCACTCTTTCTCCGAGGTATGACGCTCCGCCGAAGTTACCACTCTAATCATTTGCATCCGCCTCCATGAGAAATGATTACGGGACTTAAAGCTAACTCCAAGTCGGTTGGTATCCCGTTTAGGTTGGAATACGTAATGTTTACCCCAAAGCCATGATAGCTAAAACATCTTTGTGCGCCGAAACAAAGAAAAAGCCTCTCCCGAATGGAACGGGAAAAGCTTGTAACGACTTCTATGGCTGCGTGAATCGCAGCTGGAACACCGTGTCGGCGTATCCTACCTTTTTGCCTGCATCATTGTAAATATCATGCGTAAAGTCTTCCTTCATCTGCCTGATCAATGACAGGTTGGCGTAGCCCGTTTGCTCCAGAATGGCTTGAACAATCAAGCCCCATTCTTCCTCCGAGCCGTCCAATACTTTAAACGCGATCCCAAGACGTTCCTTTTTCAGGCCAAAACAGTATACTCCCTTAAAGCCGCCTTTTGCGATAATATTGGAATCCTGCAAAACAAGGGAGTCGAGCCGGCCGCTCCCTCCGACCATTTCGGGGTGGCGGTTCATCGCCTGCGTGATGATTGTCACGGCCTCTCTTGTGGCTTCATCAGCAATCAGATCCGGACAAGCCAGCTTCACATAAGCGGAAGCCATGGCCGACAGCGGCAATCCAAACACAGGAAAGCCGCAGCCATCCGTGCCCAATACGATCTGCTCCGCCTTGATCCCGCACATCATCGATACCGTTTCAATGATTTCTTTCTGCACCGGATGCTCCGGGTCCGCATAACCTTCTAATGGATAACCTTTCATTTTGCAGTATGCCAGCACGCCCAGATGTTTGCCCGAACAATTATGGTACAAACGCCGCTTACTGCCGTCATGACGCAAAACATCCTCTTTGCTCCGTTCATTCAGCGGGTAGCTCGGCGCGCAGATCAGCTCCGTTTCCGACAAGCCTGTCTTTTGCATGAAACTCTCCAGTACTTCCACATGCTCGGGTTCCGCAACATGGGAAGCCGTCATAATGGCGATTTCCTTCCCGCTCAGCCCGAAGCGGGACGCAATGCCGCCGCGGATTGCAGCAATCGCTTGAAGCGGCTTTGCCGCGGAGCGGGTGAAGGTTACGAAATCCGGGTCGCCCGCAGACGCGGTCACTTCACCCCGTTCATTCACAATGCTTATATGTCCATGATGCGCACATTCCATGATGTCCGCGCGGTATTCTTTGACCAGTACCGATTCCATCGACCATCTCTCCTTTAGCTTATCGCTTAACCATCATACAACTAATTCAAAGGAGTATAAAGACCGCCTTTGAGGATAAAAAGCGACAGCTTTATCGATAATATTCGCGTTATTCCATGAATTATTGACGAAATTGCAAATTCTGCTTTTTTAGCGCCCTACATCTTATAATCTATGTTTCAGCTATACTTCTTCGGTTTATATACGAAGTAAGCAGAAGAACCGCTAAACATTTCCAATCCCAAGCGAAGGGGGCCATCATGCCTATGATCGCCCGCTGATTGGAACCCGTTTCTGGTTTTTTGCAAACGATGATTATAAATATGAACATGAAACAAGGAGAGATTTGAAATGAATAAAGAAGAAATGGAAATGGAATGCCCAACGCAATCAGGTAGAACTTTCTTAAAAGGAGCACTGATTGGCGGGCTCATCGGAGCTGCTGCGGCATTATTGTTCGCGCCAAAACCTGGGCGTGAGCTTCGCGGCGACTTGTCCGAGAAACTCAATACCGTGACGGACAAATCCAAAGAGCTTGCATCCACAGTCGGTGAAAAAGCGGCTGATCTGGCCAAAACGGTCACTTCCAAAACCACGGAGCTGTCCAGATCGATCAAGGAAGGCAAAAACAGCATTGTAGAGGGTGTCAAACAGGTCTCCGCCGATGTATCGGATGATCTGAAGGAAGTCTCCAGCGAGATTCAAGAAGCAAACCATGAACAAAGCCCCGAATGATCCGGGCGAACACCCCTTTGAATTAAGGCATGAGGTCAAAAGGCTGAACGGACGGCTGGATCAAATTGCCGCAGCATTGGAAAAGGCTGAAATCAAGGACATCATCCAAAATTATTCCAGCCCGAAGAGAAGACTTTGGACGAATTTCACTTCAGGCATCGCGCGTGGACTCGGGCTCTCTTTGGGGACCTTCATCATTTTGGGATGCCTTGGCTATATTCTGAGCCTGTTTGTCAAAATGCCGGTTATCGGCGAATATATCGCCGATCTGCTGCATTATATCGAAGAGTTTAAACGTTAAGCTTCATCATTGATATCTAAAAGCCTGAAAGCTCTGCCGCTGCAGAGTTCTCCGGCTTTTTTCGTTTTCGGCCACTCTCCCTCCACTTGTCCAATGCATCAGCCGGCGCATCCCCGGGCAAACAAGAGGTGCTTAGCAAAACTCCGTGTGGTCCCTGGGCCTCTTTCCATTATAAAAGGACACGCGGCATAATCTCAGGGAGAAAATGGCGTGCCCTTTAAAGTTTCCCGGCATGAATACGAAACAAACTCCACAGCTTGTCCCTCATCAGGATGAATTGGACATGATTTCTTTTAATTTTTCGGTAGCCCTCTTCTGGATACGGGAGACGCTCATTTGCGAAACGCCAAGCTTTTGCGCAATGGAACGTTGGGACTCGCCGTCCTGAAAGGCAAGCAGCAGCACCCTCTGCTCTTGCTCCTTCAATTGATTTAAAGCTTGCTGCAAGTCCATTCTTTTCTCCACGGAATCGTAGTCATCGGCCTCGGAACTGATCAATTCCCCAAGCGTGGCTCCTGTCTCTTCCTGCGAAAGCGGGGAATCCAGCGAAACGTAATGATAACATTCGCGTCCGGCCAGCACTTCCACCGTTTCCTCGGCGGACAGGTCCAGATACGCGGCGATCTCTTCCACATTCGGCGAGCGTTCCAGCTTCACGGTTAATTCATCGATGGCCTGCTGAACAAGCGCCCCCTTCTCTTTGATCCGCCGCGGCACCTGAATGTACCAGGATTTGTCGCGAAGGAAGTTTTTCATGTGGCCGATCATGCTTTTCATGGCATAGGGTTCAAAAGGAACCCCTAAACTGATGTCATATTGCTGAAGCAAACGAACCAGCGCCATTTGGCCGACCTGATATAAGTCCTCATACAGATCCGGCCGGTTACGCGCAATTTTACCAGCAGCCATTTTGACCATAGGTTCATATTTTTGGATTAGAACGGTAGCGATATCATTGTCTTTGGTCTGCTGGTACTCCCAAATCAAACCGACAGCCTCGCTCATGGACTCAGGGGGAGTCACTTTATCGTTCATACTTTTTCCTCGCTTCTCATGAGGCGTTTGGTCATGATGACCCTGGTGCCCCGTCCGGTCTCGTTTTCGATGCTCACATCATCCATGAGCGCTTCCATCAGGTAGAAGCCAAGCCCGCCGACTTCAACATCGAGCAGTTCTTTATCGTGAAGCGTGGCACTTCTGTTTGAAGCAATACGCTCAAAACTCTCCCCTTCGTCCCGAACCGTAATAGACAATACGTCTCTGTTTACTTCAAACATCACTTCCACCACGCCGTCCCGTTGATTATAAGCATAAAGCACCGAGTTGTTGCACGCTTCCGACACGGCTACTTTCATATCCTCAATATCTTCATAGGAAAAACCCATTTTCGAGGCGATCCCGTATAAATTTAATCTGACTATATCGACATATTCCGCTTGGGCCGGTAGAGTGATTACAACTCTTTGAACATCAGCATTCATTCTTTTTTCGATCCTTTCCTATTGGGAATTCTCAATGGGAGTGAAAAATTTGGAGATGCCCGTCATATCAAACAGCTTCTGGATCTGCCCGGGAACCTCATCCACAGCGAAACGTGCTTTCATCCCGTGTCTGGCCTTCAGAATGGACAACAGAATACCAATCCCCGTACTGTCGATGTATTTCAAATCCCTCATGTTAATGATCAAATCTAATGCGGAATCCCCGACAAGCGGTTCCATGACAAGCCTGAATTTGGGCGCAACCGATAAGTCCAGCTCCCCGCTCAAATAAACGGTGCAGCTCCCTTCATTTCGCTCTGTCGTTGCATTGAATTTTTCTGTTTTATTGGTATTCATATGCATCCTCTCCCGAAAATTTTTTTGTATGTTAAACATATCTGTCCGAAATAGCCTTCAAAGATGAAGTTCTCTGATATCTTCAAATAACCCGAAATGCAGTGCTTGAATCACTGCTCTCTTGATCCTTCAAGGGAATGATCCCCTGAACATGTCTTGCCTTCCTCATATCCGGGTCTGCATCGATTCTCTGGGCAAAGGGGCCGGATAGCGGGTCAATATGTCTTTGACGCTGCCCATCTGCACGGGTTTGCTGATATAATCATCCATTCCCGCCTCCTTGCAGCGGCTTTGAATGCCTTCCATCACGTTGGCCGTTATCGCCACGATGACCGGTCTGCTGCTCAATTCCTCTTCCCGCTTCCGGATCAGACGCGTGGCTTCCAGCCCGTCCATTACCGGCATTTGCAAATCCATGAAAATAAAACGGTAGCCCGAAGCAGCCATGGCTTTTTCAACTGCCTGTTTTCCATCCTCGGCGACATCCGCCCTCAGGCCCAGCTTGTTCAGCATACTTACCATCAGCTTTTGATTCACCGGATGATCATCGACAACCAAGACCACTGGTTCTTCTTTTTCACCGCCGCTAACCCGCAGATGAAATTCGTCGTCTCCCCTTCTCCCGTTCCCATCGGGTTCGGGCTCTTTGGCGACAATATTAAAAATAAAGGTCGCTCCTTTTTCCTCCGAGGGCTCCACTCTAATCTCCCCGCCCATCATCTCGACAAGCGAACGGCAAATCGCTAGCCCGAGTCCGGTGCCGCCATATTTACGCGTCATCGAAGAGTCGAGCTGCGAAAAAGGTTTGAACAAGCGGTCGATTTTATCGACGGAAATGCCGATTCCCGTGTCTTGTACTGCAAATTCGATGTCAATGGCATCTTCCGTCCGTCCTTTCAGGGAAACCATTAAGTAAACGCCGCCCTCATGAGTGAATTTAATGGCATTGGCGATCAAGTTGATCAGCACCTGGCGCAATCTGGCCATATCCCCGAAGATGACCTTGGGAATATGATCTTCGATAAAATACATAAGCTCCAGGTTCTTCTTCCCCGCTTCGACGGAAAACAGGCTGAAGACTTCCTGAATGCAGTTTTCCAGGTCAAAAGGGTACTCTTCAAGCTCCAGCTTGCCGGATTCCATCTTCGTAAAATCGAGAATATCGTTAATGACCGTAACAAGCGCATCGGCGCTGCTGCGGATAATCTTGGCGTATTCCCTCTGCTCCTCCTTCAGATCGCTCTCCATCAGCAAATCAACCATGCCGATCACCCCATTCATCGGAGTCCGGATTTCATGGCTCATCATGGCCAGAAATTCCGTTTTGGCTTTAGCGGCGATTTCCGCCGCTTCCTTCGCCTTGATCAATTCCTGATTGATTCGCTCCAGCTCATACGTTTTTTGCTGCAAAAGCATCGACTGGGTTTTATGTCTTTTATTGGTCAGATACATTTCAACGAAACCGTCGATTTTGGATTTCAAAATTTGCGGAATAAAAGGCTTCACCATATAATCGATGGCGCCGGCCGAATACCCCGCAAACAGATGCTCTGCCTCCTTGCTGTTCGCCGAAATGAAGATAATCGGAATGTCTTTTGTTTTATCTCTCGCTTTGATGAGCCTTGCCGTCTCGATCCCGTCCATCCCGGGCATTTGCACATCAAGGACGATCACGGCAAATTCACCCTTCAAAAGGCACCGCAGCGCCTCTTCTCCGGATGTAGCCTTTACCAAATGATACTGCTCGCTCTCCAGCACGGCTTCCAGTGCAAGCAAATTTTCCGGACGGTCATCCACCAGCAAAATATGAATCGGTTCTTGAACCCCCATGAAATCCTCCCACCTGCTCTACTTGATCTTTCGGTACATTTTTTCTACCCGGTCCAGCGGTTCGTAGCAATCACTGTACTCCGTAAATTGAATGGACTCTTTGGAGCCGAGAACCAATATGCCAAAACGGCTTAAACTTTCATGAAACAAGCCATGAACATGGTCTCGAAGCGTATCATTGAAATAAATCATCACATTCCGGCAAAAAATCACGTTGAACTCGTTAAAGGAACCATCCGTGGCCAGGTTGTGTTCGGCGAAAATAATATTTTTTTGCAAAAACGGCTTGAAAATAACCGAGTTGTATTTCGCGGTATAATATTCCGAAAAAGATCCGGTTCCTCCCGCTTCAATATAATTTTTAGTATATTGTTTCATTTTTTCGATTCCGAATATTCCCTGCTTGGCGATCGCAAGCGAGCGGTCGTTCATGTCTGTCGCATAAATTCTCGATTTTTCGTACAAACCTTCCTCATGCAGCAGAATCGCCATGGAATATACCTCCTCGCCCGTTGAACACCCCGCATGCCAGATCCGGATGTAGGGATACGTGCGAAGCAGCGGTACGATGGTTTCCCGGAAAGTCTTAAATAATCCCGGGTCTCTGAACATCTCCGTTACAGGAATCGACAAGTTATGGACCATGCGTTCAAAGACCGGACGTTGATGAAGCACCTGTTCCTGCAGCGCCGAAATGCTCGGCAAATTTTCCGAATGGATAAAATGCCATATCCGCCTCCGCAGGGAAGGGAGCGCGTAATTACGGAAATCGTAGCCGTAAAGCCGGTGAATGCCTTCCAGCAAAAGCTCCAGTTCGATATCTTCCCGCTCCCTGTTTCCGTTCTCCATCAAGCTGTCTTCATATCCATCCGCCATGCCAAAATCCATTCCTGTCTCCTCCTGGTCGCTTTCCTGTTACTGGACAATGTGAAATAGAGGTTGTTCAAAAAGTCCGCTTTTGAACACGCACTTATTATCTATTACCCTAAATGAACGGCTACGAATACAGCCAGACACGCATTAACGAAAGAAGCTGCTCGGTTTGGATCGGTTTCTTGACGTAATCCGACGCCCCGGCCTCAATACACTTCGAACGGTCTTCCTTCATGGCTTTAGCCGTCAGCGCGATAATCGGCAGCTTATGGAACTGCGGCTCCTGACGGATCCGGCGCATGGCCTCATAACCGTCCATTTCCGGCATCATCATATCCATCAGCACCAGATCAAACCCTTTGCCGCCATGCAAAATCTCGAGGGCCTCACGGCCGTTTTCCGCAAAAGTGACTTCCATGCCATAACTTTCGAGAACGCTGGAAAGGGCAAATACATTGCGAATGTCGTCATCCACCAGCAAAATTCGTTTGCCTTCAAACAACGCTTCCTTATTGTGCAGCTTCTGCAAAATCTTGCGTTTATCTTCCGGAAGGTTCGCCTCTACCCGGTGCAGGAACAGCGTCGTTTCATCCAGCAGGCGCTCAGGTGATTTCACATCCTTGATGATGATGGACTCGGCATATTTGCGCAGCCGCCTTTCCTCTTTGCTGTCCAAATCCTTGCCCGTATAAATAATAATCGGCAAATCTTCCAAATCCTCGTCCCGCTGGATCTGATCAAGCAGCTCGAAGCCGGTCATATCGCTTAACATTAAATCGAGTACCATACTGTCGTACCGATGGTTCCGCAGTTCATTCAGCGCTTCTTTCCCCGTGGAAACGGCTGTTATGACCACATCGTCATGATCTATCAGTTCAATGATCGAATTGCGCTGGGTCTCGTCATCCTCGACAATCAGCAGATGCTTGACGGAATTGGCCGTATACGATTCGATATGTGAAAACGCCTTTTCGAGCGCTTCTTTGGAGGACGGCTTCTTCAGATAAGCGATCGCTCCCATCTTGAGCCCCTGCTTCACCTCATCGACAACAGACATAATGTGAACCGGTATATGGCGTGTAGCCGACTTGCTCTTCAGCTCGCCCAGAATGGACCAACCATCCATCACCGGCAGCTGGATATCGAGAATAATCGCGTCCGGAAGATAAGATTGCGCCATCTTCAGGCCGACATCCCCCTGCAGCGCTACCAGTCCCTTGAATCCACGCCCTCGGGCCATATCCAGCAAAATGCCGGCAAAATTAACATCGTCTTCGATAATGAGCAGAACCTTATCCTGTTCATTGATGAACTCCCGGTCATCCTCCATCGTGGAAATTCCCGGATCATCGGTTGAGACCATGCTCATGGCGGCATTCGTCCTGCCCGTCTCTTGCGGACGGAGCAGCTCCTCGACGGCTACCGCAGCTTCCGAACGGTCGCTCTCCGCTGCCTTGTCCGTGGTCGGCAAATACAATGTGAAGCGGCTGCCCCGGCCTTCTTCGGATTCCACTTCGATACCGCCCCCCAGCAGCCTCGAAAGTTCACGGCTGATGGACAAGCCAAGGCCGGTTCCGCCGTATTTGCGGCTTGTGGTGCCGTCAGCCTGCTGAAACGCTTCAAAGATGAGATCTTTCTTATCCTCGGGTATACCAATGCCGGTATCCTCCACGGCGATAGCAATATAAGATTTGTTGTGATCCAGATAGGAAGGCAAAGCTCCTGCTTCAATCCGGTTGACACTGAAGGTGATGGAACCGCGGCTTGTAAATTTGAAAGCGTTGGACATCAGGTTGCGGATGATTTGTTTAACCCGGTGTCCATCCGTTACCAAAGATTCCGGAAGATCATCCCCATAATCAAATTGAAGCAATATCTGCTTTTTAGTGCTCAGCGGCATGAAATTTTGATGAACGAAATTTTTCCATTCCTGCACCGATACCCGTTCCCGGTTGATTCCCATTTTGCCCGCATCAACCTTGGCCAGATCCAGTATTTCATCGATCATTTTCAGCAGATCGGAGCCGGATGCGTAAATCGTGCGTGCATATTCGGCCTGCTTGTCGTTCAGGTTGCCTTCCTTATTCTCGGCCAACAGCTGGGACAAGATCAACAGACTGTTCAGCGGCGTCCGCAGTTCATGCGACATATTGGCCATAAACTCCGATTTGTACTTGCTGGTGACGGCAAGCTGCATGGCCTGCTGCTCCAGCTTCAACTTGGCTTCTTCGACTTCGATGTTCTTCTCTTCAAGATGCTGCATCTGTTCTTCCAGCGCACGCGTCTTGGCAATCAGTTCCGTATTGAAATGCTCAAGCTCCTCCTGCTGCCGCTGCAGCAAATCCTCCGATTTTTTGAGCGCCTCGGCCTGCTCTTCGAGATTCTCGTTGGAACGTTTCAGCTCTTCCTGCTGCGTTTGAAGCTCCTCGGATTGACATTGCAGTTCTTCGGTAAGCGCCTGCGATTCCCGCAACAGTTCTTCAACGCGCATTCTGCCGTTGATATTGTTGATGACGATTCCCAAATTAGCCGCAAGCTGGAATAAGAGCTGTTTATGCAAATCCGGGAAAGGCTCAAATGCCGCCACCTCAATGACGCCCTGCAATTTTTCTTCAAAAAGAATCGGCTGAATCATCAGGTGACCGGGCTTGATTTGACCAAGTGCAGAAGAAACCGCCAAATAATTCTCCGGCACGTCCGTCATGATCGGCTTGCGATCCAATGCGCTTTGGCCGATCAATCCTTCCCCGAATTGGATTCTCGCTTTGGATGTTACTTCACCTTCTCCGGCATATGTGCCGTTCAGAACCAGGAAATTCGGCTCTTTATCTTCATCATAGATGTATATCGCCCCATACGTTGCTCCCAGGATCGGCGTAAATTCACTGATAAAGGCCTGGGACACCTGCTGCCTGGAGTTCATTCCCCTCATCAGCTCGGTTATCCGGCTCACATTGGCATTCAGCCAGTTCAGATCCTTTTGCGCTTGCAGATAGCTGAGTTCCATTTCTTGCTTTTCGATCAGATTCCCCGCCATCTCCTTGAATACTTGCGCCACTTGGCCAATCTCATCCTTGGAATCCACTTTAATCCGGCGGATCGCCTTGAAACGTCCCTGGCCGAAGCTGTTGACCATCAAGGACACCGCGGTGAGTCCCTTGGCAATGGTCGGAATCACCCATATAATCACCGCAAACCCAAGGGCAAGGCCGCAGATCATAATCAGGGTGGTGATGCGGATCGACTGTTTATAGCTTTCCTTGGACTTCGCAATTTCGCTATCAATCTGCGTATCTTGAAAGGCGGACAATTGATTGACGCTGTCGAGGGCTTCAAGCTGCAAAGTTAAACCGCTCGTATTGCGGTAATTGTTGGCCTCATCCCACAGTCCCTGGGATACAAGCGATAATTGCTTTTCCTCATATAATTTGAATCCTGTCCAAGCGCTCTGAACCCGGGCCAGGATCTGTTTTTCTTCCGCCGTATTGCTGCTTGCCAGGAGATGATTCAGATTTTGTTCCCCATTTGCGGTCATATCCTTTATCTGATGTTTGGCTTCCTCCAGCGAATCTCCCTGATTCAGCAACAGATTGACCAGCACCCGCGAAGTATTATTCACTTGGGCCTTCACTTCGCTGGAGTATCTTACTTTCAGATATCTTTCCTTGTATATTTGATCGAGCTGCTTGTCCATGTCTTTTAAACTATTGTATCCAACCGCCGTAAGTACGATTAGAATCGCCATCAAAACGCCGAACCCGGCAAGCAGCTTGGTTTTTAATTTCATTCGGGCGTTTCCCCCTCTTTAAGCGAAATCCATACGAGGCATTTGTCGTCTTCCCGCTCCCTGGCCCCTTTTTCTTCAAAAAAGTCCTTGAACATCCTGGCTTCGTCCCAATGATGGGGATGCTTCAAACAGTTGATCAAATAGTTCACCTGCTCCTCTTGTTCACCCTCCACCACTTCAAGCAGCCCGTCCGTATATAACGCGATATGCCCTTCTCCTTCGTAATGAAGCGTTTGGGGCTCAATATCCATTTTGTCGAAGAGCCCTACCGGGCAGCTCACCTTATCCAGCATCTCCACCTCCCGGCCATTTTGAAAAAACAGCGCCGGCGGATGCCCCGCATTGACGTAATCAATCCGCTTCATCACCGTATCCACCACCAAATAAATCGCCGTAAAATAGTACTGGACAAGCTGATTCTCAATATGCAGCTGATTAAAGCGGCGGTTCAGCTCCTGAATCACTTTTTCTGGTTCGACATAGGTAGTTACCGTATCCTTCAACACCGATGCGATAAACATCGTAAACAAGGATGAAGATATCCCATGTCCCATCATATCCAGCAGCAGAACGCCATAACGGCCTCCCCCAAGCGAATACCAGGCATACAAGTCGCCTGCAAGCTCGGCGGAAGGCTGATAGATGGCATGAACCTCAAAAGCATCGTCTTCAATTGGTGGACTGAGTACTGCATTTTGCACCAGCGCGGCCAGCTTCAGTTCATCCTGGATGCGCTGATCGCGTTCCTTGTGCCAGTCATTTTCCCGCTTCAGCCGCAGTGCCAGCCGGATTCTGGCCATCAGCTCCACTCTGTTGATCGGTTTGGTGACATAGTCGACCGCTCCGGCATCCAGTGCTTCCGCCAGCTTTTTGGAATCTCCCACCGCTGTCACCATAATGATCGGTATATCCCGCAGATGCTCATAACGCTGAATCACGCGGCAGGCCTCGATACCGTCCATTTCGGGCATCATCATGTCCAGCAGAATCAAATCCACGTTAACCTGGCCACCTGTTTTGGGCTCATCATCGCTGCCCCGAATTCCCAGAACTTCAAACATCCCCTCGGCGGATGGTGCGGAATCGATATCCCTATAATTCTCTTTTTTCAGGATTTCCCGGATGATTACGATATTGGTCGGATTATCGTCAACAATTAATATACTCATAACACTCTCCCAGCGACGTAGACGTATATAAATGGGGATTAGTTGTAATCCCTGAACCTAGCCAATATTTACTTCCTATATACTAGCATATCTATGCGCAAAAAATGCCAGAGAGCATGAGTATCCCGTATGCTCCCAATCGCTTTCTATCCAAAACATAGATAAGGAATGGGATTCAACCATCCCATTCCTTATCTATATTCTTGATTCATATCGGGCGGACTAGCTTGATCGCAGACTACTCTTTTCCAGCTATGACAAGCACTTTGCCAAGATCGAGCTCTCTCTCGTAAAACTGGGCTTCAGCTTCCGTAAACCCTAGAGAAGTGATTTTGGTCCGAAGCTGGTCACCCCGGGAACGAAATACATTGGCAAGAGCATCAAACATGCCTTCTTCTTTGATGCCTATCTCGTTTGCGCTTGCCGTGTCGGCAATCCGGTCCGTCCGGTCGCCGTCATGGGCCAGTACATAGATATCATCACGCAGATATCCGCTGTTCCGGAGACGGTTCACTTCCTCAACGGCTTGAATTCCGTTGTTTACGACCTTTGCATAAGATTTTGCATGGTTAGTTGAATTCATGATTTTCACTCTCCCTTAGCCATTTGTAATCCCGCTCATGTACTTCTTAACCTCGGGCTTGAGAGATGAAACGCTGTTCCTTGAATTGCTTTCTTTGTTTCATTCCGTCCTGCTGTCGAAAAAATCCGCGCCTTGTACTGCACCCGTATTCGGATCCCTATATAATTTGACCGCATGAAATCCCCTGATAAACACGCTTCCGTCCTCAGACACAAACTGCGGTTTCCCCAGCATATTTTCAACGTCGCTTGGTTTTAGCGAAACCCAGTTCCCGTTGATCCGCATTTTTTCTGCGCTCACGGGAATATGAACGTAGTCCACCATTCCGTCGCATATGCCAGCCACAGCGTCTTTATAGTGATATTCATTGCAGCCGGTCCAACGGTCATGGGTGACCCGCAGCGGTTTTCCTTTTTTTACAAGCACATCCCGCGAGGTATCGCTTAATGAAATCCCGTTCATCGTGTCAAAATGTTGCAAAGGCGGCTTCATCTTGACGGCTTGATCCTTGGCTGGACCTGCCACAGCCGCATGATGGGCCGCCGTTTCTGATGTTGCAAGACCGGCAGCAGGCGAAGCGGCAGGCATCAAGGACAATGGAGAAAGCACACTTACCAGCAAAGCAATTATTTTCAGCATCTTTCCCCCCCTTTCTGCAACTTTCACTTTAGCCTTCGACCGAAAGTTTTAACTGCGGACCTTCTGCCATACGGTAGCTGCAATATCCGCCCATTTCATCCAGCCTGGGTCTGATTTTTTTGAGGCAGCTTCGCCCCCGGCCGTATAAGACGACTGCGGACGCTCTTCCGGTGCCGGGGATGCAGGCCGAGCGGCAGATGGACGAACACCCCTTCTGGCTTTGGTCTGCCTAAAACCCTGAACCATGGCTGCAGAGGCTTGTTTCGCAGCGAGCGTAATTTCGCTGAGCGCCTCGCCCACATGATTGACCGAATCCATTACCGGATCAATCAGCTTCATTTTGTGCTGGACATCTGCGGTCACTTCGCTGGCCTGCCTGACAACCTGCTTGACCTCATAGCCGAGCTCATCGACGGTCTGCTGGATCTCCTGCAGCGTTTTAGCCGCTTGCTCAAGCGAATCTTTTGCAGCTACGAGCGTTTTGACCAAATAGATGACCAAAACGACAAAAGCAGCGGCAATAACGGCAACACTAACTCCAACGAGCATTAAAATACCCCTCTTCTGATATGGCTTGAACAACGTCTCCCCCGATCAAACCATACCTCTCTATTTTTTGTTGTAATACCCCTTAGTTACCCGATCCATCGAAACCCGAAACAAGATAGCCAAGATAACGCCTACTTCCATGAAACGTGGAAAAACCAAGCGCTTTAATGCGCGCCTGGTTTTATGGTTTCGGTCGATCCTTAGTGGATCGGACTATTTCAACAGCAGCGACGGCAGCGACATCCAGTCGACCTTGAAGGTCAATTTGACGCCTTCCTGCAAAAACTGGATTTGATCCACGGTCAGCATCTCCGGCAAATGATCCTTGAGGTGCACTTCAATGCTGCCAAGACCAAGCTGCGCTGAAGGTATCCGCAAGGATTTAATTCGCGTCGATTCATGATGCAGCTCGAGCACGCTGCCGCTTGCTTCCATAAAGAATGTCAGTTCCGCGCCAAAAGGAATCATCCCGTTCCATTTTCCGTTAATATCTGTCGTTACCTCTTGTCCGCTAAAATGGAATTCCGCGCCGGTGACGGTAATCTGCTGCGGAATATCCCCCAGATGCTTCAGCAGCTCCTTTTTGGCCAGTTCATTTAATTCGCTGCCGCTGAGCGTGATTTCCGGCTTTTGCGTCTTCAGCATTTCGACGGCCTTGGCTTTGACATCGATATCCTGATACCTCAGATCCAGCTTCTTATCAGGAGCAATATACCAAATTCCGACTCCGCATACAATGACGGCAAGCACAATCAATGTGAGCACAATCCGAAACAGTATTTTCATATTCCGCCTCCTTTCCATCCCGGGCAATCTCTATCGCCCGTATATTCTCCTATTATACTGAAATCCTTTATGAATCACGAATCGCCGTAAGAAAAACGTCTATCGACGTATTTTCATAGAAGACAGACCGCGCTTAGAGATAGTTTTTCTTGCGATTATAGAATTGTTCAGCGTAGCAAGAAAATTTATAAATTCTATAATCTTCAAAAAAAACGGCCCTCTCCGCCCGGAAAGGAGCCGTTTCTTATCCGATGAACCGTTTTATACTAAACCGCTTTTTTCGACGACTTCCAGCCAGCGTCTGGCAATCACTTCATGCCCGGCTCCCGACGGATGCACTCCGTCATACAGCCAATAGGTAGGTTCGGCTCTTTTTGCGGCCTCATCCAATGCATCCTGCAGAGGCACAAAAACCGTACCGAACTCTTCCGCGAGCCGGCGCACAATACCTTGATATTTGCCGACCAGCTTCTGCCACTCATCCCATTTCCCTTCCGTCGCAGATCCTTGAAGTATAAACGGTTCGCATAGGATTAAACGGGTGTTTGGCAAAACTTCCTTCGTCTCTTCAAGCAAATGTCTGTAAGCTCTTTCAAAACGGTCCGTTACGCCGCTTGGCTCTTCCGACATCGTTCGCCACGCGTCATTCACTCCGATCAGGATGCTGATTGCATCCGGCTGCAAGCTGAATGCATCCTCATTCCAGCGGGCATACAAATCGGAGACCCGGTTGCCGCTGATCCCCCGGTTAATGAATTGCGGATTTTTTTCCGCATAATCAGTCGCCAGCTTGGCCGCAATCAAAAATACATAGCTTTGGCCGATAAAATGATTTTGAAGAAATCCTCTATCCCGGTTTGCATCTGTGATCGAATCCCCTTGGAACAAAATTACTGCGTTTTCTTTCGAAATCACGTCCATCACTCCAAGCTCCTGGTTGATTTTTGAAGCATTTTACTATAGATTATACTGAATATCCGTATTATTTGGTAGATTATAGAATGATATCAATTTCAGCAAACCGCTGAATGTATTATGGTTCAATTTACCAAACTCGGGTTATTCCTACTATATGAGCACCAGCATTATTCATGTCAAGGAGGAGAAATACTCATGAAAAAAATCATGGCTTTTGCAGTTGCTGTCGGATTGATGGCTTCCATGGGAACGGCTGCTTTCGCGGATGCAGATAACAAGGGGGCCGATCAAGCGCAAACTTCGGCGCCGGTTACAGGCACTTCCACAACAGTCGTGGAACCTACAGAGAAATATAGCCCGCCAAGCTCGCAGCCAAGCAGCACTGGAGGCACGTTGACGCTGGAGATTACGGAAGCGACTCCTTTCTATTTCCAGCCAGAAGGCAAACTCGCAAATACACTGGCGCCGCAAACCGTGTTCAGTACGGGCAAACGCGTGGCCGATACGAAAGGCAATGGCGAATGGCTTGAAATTTATACTTGGCTCGGCAATGCCTGGATGCATATCCCTACAGCCAAATAATCTTCGGCTACATAGCAGCTGAACCATACTAAAATAACCCCGCAAAGTGTATCGGAAAGAAGTAAGGGCGCCTCTCAAAGAGGGGCGCTTTTGCGGAGCAAAAGTACTGAGTGAAGCCTCTGCTTCGATACTTATTCCAAATACTTTGCGGGACTCCAAAAAACTAATCTACAAAAAAAGGACCGGCATTTTCCCGGTCCTTTTTTCTTACGATTTTATTTGATTACGCTGCCTCCATACAGGAAACGCAGCTTCCATGAGTTGCTGAAGTCCGTGACCACAACGCCCCCGGCTTCAGTGGAATACGTATGCAGCAGCTTATTGTCCCCTAGATATACGGCCACATGGGTAATCCGCTCCTGATCCTTATTCACCCCTGCATATGCGGAAGCGCCTGAACCTTTATAGCTCATAAAAAACACCAGATCACCGCGTTTCAGCTGATCAGGATTGTAAACAGCCTTGCTGTTTTCCTTCACCCAGGTTCCTTGCTGGCGGGAATCCATCGGGAGCGTAATGTTTGCCCCTTCTTTGAATATTTGGCGGGTAAACGCCGAGCAGTCGAATGTGTTCGTCTGATTGCGGTCGGAACCATATTCATAAGGAGTGCCCAAATATTTCATGCCGGTTTGAACCATCTGCTCAATGGCTGCGCTGACATTCGTTCCGGGAGCTGGCGTTACGGTACCGGAGTCATGATCCGGCTTGTTGGATGATCCCGATTCCGAACTTGATCCTGATCCGGATTCCGTTCCGGGAGCCCCATCCTCTGCAAGCGTTATGTATTTATCCGCGGAACTGGTATAGCCCACTTGCCCCGACGAGGTTTTCACTTTATAAAAATAAACAGTGCTTTTGTCAAGGATCGTTACCTTTTCGCCGTTTTTCAAGTAACCTACAACCTCGCTCGACATCGAAGGCTTGTCCCTTAGTCTTACAGTGGCCTGAATAATGCCTGTTTGCAAAGTTTCATTCTTTTGCGTCACTGCTGCAGCAGCTTGAGCCTTGGAATCTGCCGGGACCATGATTGCCGTGGAAACCGCCGCAGAAACAAGCAGGCATCCAAGCAAAATTTTCTTGATGTTAATCATGTCATTCCTCCTTGTGCTGACTGATATGAAACGTTGTTGTCCCCATTATAGTCATAAGGCAGGAAATACCATATGCTCCTTTTCTCACAAAATACCACTCCAAATATTAGCACTAGACAGGACTTAAGTCTTGATTTCTCCTTGTATTATGATTATAAGGAAAATAAAGGAATATATTTCCTGAGAACAAGATACATAACTTTAAAGATTACTTATCGGTAACTTCCAAGACTATCAACGATTCAACTACGGATTAGATTGAATATGCAGGAGATGAGGACATTTACATACTTTTAACTAAATGGTAATATATAGGTGGTTAATTATTTATTTCTATATCTATTTCTATTTCTACTTCTTTAAGAGGAGGTGAGGAAGTGAATACCGTTACTTCGGAGTCTAAAAACTTGGGGGAACTGATACAATACCATCGAAAAAATAAAAATTTAAGCTTATCAAAGCTGCAAGAAATTGTCGGCATTGATAAGGGCAGCTTGTCGAGAATTGAAAGCGGGGGAGTCAAACGTCCGGATTTTCAGTCCATATTATCCATTGCTGCTGCATTAGATATTCCCCATAACGACATCGTAGAACAGTATATCGAGCTTGGACATAAATCAGAGGTGATCTACTCCATTTTGCAGAACGAATTGGCAACAATCGAGCATCCGCCGCTCATTTATAAAATAGCCGCCAAGTTTCTTGAAACGCCAAGCGAAGATAGCTTCGAGCTGGTTCAGGAATTGTACCAAACGATAGACTCCGTAGAAGATGCCCCCATTCAATTATCTCTATGCCACCTCATCATTGATTACTCGCGTTCCCATGGAATCATGCCCTATATTGCTAAAGGATTGTACCGGAAATACATGATTGAAAGAAATGATTTCAGCAAATTAAAGGAAACCTATCAA
This sequence comes from Paenibacillus azoreducens, assembly GCF_021654775.1. Classification (NCBI taxonomy): domain Bacteria; kingdom Bacillati; phylum Bacillota; class Bacilli; order Caryophanales; family Paenibacillaceae; genus Paenibacillus; species Paenibacillus azoreducens. The sequence continues at coordinate 6,497,395 of NZ_AP025343.1, forward strand.
TCAGGAAAATATATTTTGGATTATGCAAACTTCCTTAGTGACAAGGAAAAAATAATAGCACATTATAGCCTGGCTGTTCATGCGTATAACCTCATGCTATACGAAGAGTGCATCAGCTTATGTTCGTATATCTTGGAGAAGGATGAACCACTAGGTGAGTATAAAGCAAAAGCTGTTTACAGTATCGCTTGTTCATACCATTATTTGGGACAATATGAACAATGCCGAGTTTATCTTGAAGAATGCAGTAAATTCCCGTTCTCCTACATATCCGATAATGCCAGACTGATGAAGTTGATAACGAATGGGAAATTAGGGAACACGGAATCGGCCATTTTACAATTAGAGGACTATTTAAAAAATCCATCAGACTATAACCTCATTTACGCAGTAACTGAATTATTCAATCTTTATCTTTCTATAAACGACTTTGTGTCAGCGGAAAGACTCTTAAAGTATGAAGATTGGATGCTGGAGAGTATTAATGATGAACGTGTAACACCATTTAAAAAATCGAGGTTAGCATATTTTTATTTGCTTAAAGGGATTTTGTTGCTTAACATGCAATTATGTGGGGAAGCATTCGACTGTTATATTGAAAGTACGTGGAAGTATATGGATATCGGCATGTATGATAAAGCAATCCTGAGTTTGTTGCATATTAGTCATGCCATAATGAAAGATGAAACACTCCTAACCATGGAGGTTGTGAAGAAATTAGATCTAATGTTCGATCAATTAATAAAGAAAGGATTGATAGCATGAAAAAGCTGTTTTCAAAAACGCCGATCCTTTTAGTTGCAATATTACTGGTTGCTTTAGGAACTGCACTTATTCCTAATGTTGTGTCCGCAGATCCACCTTGGGTATCACCCACATTCAAAAGTAGTCCACATCACTGATATGGGTATGGGATAGCCTGTAAGTTATTCGGTATATCGTTTTATTCATATATGCTTAAAAATGGTCTTATTTGTTAAAACGCCTGCCTGGGCGTTTTTTGTTATATTGAGTATAAAATTGTTGCGCAATAACCCAAAATAGGCTATTTTTACCAACTCCATCTATAATCAAGTGCAAGATGATATTTATGGATGGGGTATGAAAATGAACCGGATAAACTCATGTACCGGCACTCTAGTGCCATATTACTTTTTATGTGAAGAACCTATCACCTTAATAGAAAAAATTGAAAACACCCGCAGGGAATTGATAAAGGTTGTCAACGAAAGGAAGAGTTTAACAGACGAAGCGGTTTTAAAATTGAGTCAAGAGTTAGACATCTATCTTTTGGAGTGCCAGAAAAGGAAATAAGCTGTAAAGATATTCTGTCGATGCAAACGAAACTGGGAAACGTTATTTCAGCTAAAAAGCTGCCTTTTCAGATGTAACGAAACACAGAAGCGTTATTCAGGCGAAATCTCGATCCAACACCACAAATTCTGAGCAATAGCGATACCCTGTTTCGTTAAAAAATTTGGAAGCCTCTTTTTGCTCAAATAACGACTGCAAGTTTCGTTAGACAAGCGGAATGCCGATAAGAACTCCTTCAAGTGAAATGCGTCAAAACATTTGAACACTCAGCGCCGCCATGCAGACATTAAAAACGGGATGGTCCCGAAGGCCAGCATCGTTTCGCCTCGGCACAATCCCTTATTTTTTGATGGCAAGCCCGTGAACTCCCGGCTCCAATATGTCCACATCCTTGGGTTCCACATGAACATGCACATTCATGATGTTATGCATATCCGTAAGCCGCTCTTCGATTTCGTCGCTGATCCGATGTCCTTCGATAATGCTCAGACGGGGATCGACTTCGATCACCACATCCACCAGAACATGATTGCCGTGAACCCTTGCTTTGACATCCTTAATGCCTTCGACGCCCGGCGTGCTGCCGATGGCGCTGCGCAAATCCTTCAACTCCTCCTCATCAAAGCCGTCGGTCAAACGGTAGGTCGAATCCCGGAAAATATCCCATGCCGTTTTGCAAATCAGAAGCCCGACCGCAAAAGCTGCGACCACATCCAGACATTTCAGTCCGAATTGCGCGCCGACAATGCCAATCGCCGCTCCAACACTGACGATGGCATCCGAAAAATTATCTTTAGCCGCAGCCATGAGCGCCTGGCTATTAATTTTTTTCGCCAGATTCCGGTTGTAGAGGTATACCCCGTACATGCAGACCGCACACACCGCCGCAATCCCGGCAGCCCATAAATCCGGTTTCGCTTCTATGCCCGAAAACAAAGACCGCGCCGCATCGAACAGTACTTGAATGCCGACCATCGCCATAATAAATGAAGAAAGCAGCGCCGCCACCGTCTCCGCCCGGAAATGCCCGTAGGCATGATCGGAATCCGGCGGTTTCCTTGATATGCGCAGACCGACCAGGACGGCAAGTGAGGCGATAATATCGGTTACGTTATTAAAACCGTCGGCGACCAGCGCGCTTGATGCGAACAGGTAACCGCTCACCAGCTTAAAGGCGGAAAGGATCAGATAGGCCGCGATGCTGACCCACGCTCCCCGCTCCCCTTTTCGTATATCATCATATATGTTCACAGTCCGAAGCCACCTTTTTCATCAGGTTTCCTAAGTACTTTTTAATCCTAACAAACGAAATCCGTGTGGGTCTACAGAAACATAATTGCCGCGGGTCAAGAGGTTTTGTCTTCGGAATCTCTTGTGGGAAGCCGCAAAAACGGATAAAATTGAATACACATGCTTAAGGGAGGTCCGCCCATGTCCGATAATAATCAATCCAAAAAGGTCAATCTGGCTGACGCAATCCGTGCCAAGCTGGAGCAGAAGAAACAGCAAAACACATCTTTTAAACCCGGCGGATTTCAAGGGAATTCCCCGGCAGCGATGAAAAGCCAAAACAATAAAAAGCCAAACAATCAGCGCCGCCGCACCGGCGGTTCATGATGGGAAACGGGCTTTAGCCCTGAAACGCCAAAAAAAGCTGCTCCCCCTTGCCGGGAAAGCAGCTTTTTTTGCATATTCAAGCATCGGCTCTTACAAGCCGTCCGGATACATTTTCTCGCGGAGCGCCTTGATTTCTTCGCTTTCAAGATATTCATCGTAGGTCATTGCTTTATCGATAATGCCTGTAGGCGTAATCTCGATGATGCGGTTGGCAATCGTCTGAATAAACTGATGGTCATGCGAAGTAAATAAAATCGTTCCGTCGAAATCGATTAATCCGTTATTCAATGCCGTAATCGATTCCAGATCCAAGTGGTTGGTAGGTTCGTCAAGCAGCAGCACGTTTGCGCCGTTCAGCATCATTTTGGCAAGCATGCAGCGCACTTTCTCGCCCCCTGAGAGAACGCTGGCTTTCTTCAGGGCCTCTTCCCCGGAGAACAGCATCCGGCCCAGGAATCCGCGCAGGAACGTTTCATCCTGATCCTTGGAGTATTGGCGCAGCCATTCAACCAGGTTCAGATCCACCCCGTCGAAATATTCCGAGTTGTCTTTCGGGAAATACGCTTGAGTCGTGGTTACGCCCCAAGAGAATTCGCCCGCATCGGGTTCAGTGCGTCCCATCAGCACTTCGAACAGCATCGACTTCGGCAGGCCGTTCGGGCCCACCAACGCGATTTTGTCGCCTTTGTTTACAACAAAGCTCAGATCGTCCAGCACCTTCTCGCCATCCACCGATTTGGTGAGGCGGTCCACCGTCAACAGCTGCTTGCCGGCTTCGCGCTCCGGTTTGAAGTTAATGAACGGATATTTGCGGTTGGACGGACGGATGTCATCCAGCGTAATTTTATCCAGCTGCTTCTTGCGGGACGTCGCCTGCTTGGACTTGGAAGCATTCGCGGAGAAGCGTTGAATAAATGCCTGCAGCTCTTTGATTTTCTCTTCCTTTTTCTTGTTGGATTCGCGCTGCAACTGGAGCGCCAGCTGGCTGGATTCATACCAGAAGTCGTAGTTGCCGACGTACAGCTGGATTTTGCCGAAGTCGATATCCGCAATATGCGTGCAAACCTTGTTCAAGAAGTGACGGTCGTGGGATACCACGATAACAGTGCCTTCGTAATCCATCAGGAAGTTTTCAAGCCATTGGATCGATTCAAGGTCCAAGTGGTTGGTAGGTTCGTCAAGCAGCAGGTTGTTCGGACGGCCGAACAGGGCCTGGGCCAGGAGCACGCGGACTTTCTCGTTGCCGCTCAGCTCTTCCATCTTCTTGTCGTGCAGTTCGCGCGGAATGCCGAGGCCGATCAGGAGCGCAGCCGCATCCGGCTCGGCGTCCCAGCCGTTCAGCTCGGCGAACTCTCCTTCAAGTTCACCCGCACGCAGACCGTCTTCCTCAGAGAAGTCGGCTTTGGCGTACAAGGCATCCTTTTCTTTCATAATGTCATAAAGACGGCTGTGTCCCATAATAACGGTTTCGAGAACCGGATATTCGTCATATTCAAAATGGTTCTGCTTCAGGACGGCCATCCGTTCGCCCGGTGTCATATGAACTTCGCCGATGTTGGCTTCGATCTCCCCGGACAGAATTTTGAGGAAGGTCGATTTACCGGCGCCGTTGGCACCGATCAGACCGTAGCAGTTGCCTGCGGTAAATTTTATATTCACATCTTCAAAAAGTGCGCGCTTTCCGTAACGGAGCGTCACGCCGCTTGTACTGATCATTAAGCATTACCATCCCTTTCACATATACTTCTGCACATTATAGCATAAAAAGAAGGTCTTATCGACGTATCTCCGCTGGAGAAAGGGCTTTCCCTTTCGCATAACAAAAACATCCTATCAGTTCCCGCTCCTGAAGGGTGGAATCATGATAGGATGTTTACATTAAAGCTTACGCCGGGTTATTTCTCTTGCTCTGTCAAAAGCATCCGGCGGATAGGTGTTAATGGCCGCAGTTTAAGGCTGAATCCGCAGCGTTTCCCCATGCTTCAGCACCTGAATGCTCTCCGCCTTAATTCCAAGCCGCTCCCGCTCGGCCTCCATCCGGTCCAGCGCCTCCCGCGCCGTATCATCCGCCAGACGGAACGTGCCGTAATGCATCGGAATCATCGTTTCCGCGCCGACATCGAGAAAAGCCTGCAGCGCTTCTTCGGGATTGACATGCTGCGTACCCATAAACCATTCCGGCTCATATGCCCCGATCGGGATCATCGCGGCATCGATATGATAACGTCTCCCGATCTCCTTAAAACCGGGAAAATATCCGCTGTCCCCAGCGAAATACAGGTTTGGCGGCGTCCGCCCCGCTTCCCGGCCGGAAGCAGGCTCCTCTGCATCAGCCGGTTGAAGGACATAACCGCCCCAATGCGAGGTGTTCGTATCAAATGGAGTCCGCCTCGTCCAGTGCTGTGCAGGTACAAAAGAAATTTTCACGCCCCGAATGACCGCATCTTCCCACCATCCCAGTTCGACGCAATTGCGGAATCCTTTACGGATCATTTTCCGGCGCAGCCCGACCGGCACGAACAGCTTCGTTTCCGCTCGGTACAACTTGCGGATGGATGCCACATGCAGATGATCGTAATGGGAATGCGAGATCAATATGACATCAACGGGCGGCATATCGCGGATGCCGATACCCGGTTCACCCAATCTGCGGTCTAGTCCCATCCGTCTTGCCCAGACCGGGTCGGTCAGTATATTCAGTCCTTCGTATTGAATCAGAAACGTTGAATGTCCGATCCAAGTGATGGACGTGTCCCGGCGGTTCGCATGCAAATATTCGAGTTCGGGAACCACGTTTGGCACAAGGTAGGATAAGTCCTTTTTCTTGTTTCTTCGTTCCCGGCGCCATTGTTTGAAATCTTTTACGGTATGGTCCGTACTGACGCTGTCCATGTTGCCGTAACGCATTTTGGGCAAATTGCTCCCCTCCTTCTCGTACAAGCCGTTAACTCCATTTTACCCGGAAAGGAACCCGGCGTACCAGCAGAGATAGAGCGCATCCCGGGAAAGCCTACTCGTCCCTGGGATCGTTGTAAATGCCGATGTAGACGGCCAGAAACAGGAGCGATGCGGCCACAACCCCTGACGGTGCAATGAAGATAAAGAAATCTTCCATGAAACTTCACCCTTTCTTCGCAGAGCTGCCGCGGACATATTTGGCGTCAAATAAAAACAGCCGCATAAGTAAAACCAGTGATGGAATGAGCACAATGAGCCCCAGGCCAAACGCCGTAATCAGCGCGATCGCCATCGTATCATTGGTGAAATTCTCGTAAATATTGATTTGCTTATACAAAACATAAGGCAGATGGGAACGGCCGTAGCCGAACCATGCGAACGCAAATTGCAGCATAACCATCATAAAGCACCAGCCCAGATGCCGCCTGCTCCAAACCAGATACACGGCAATCAGGAAGCAGAGGAATGAGGCGGCAAACATCCACGCGTTCTCCAGCATGCCCCGAAAATGCTCCGGATTTTGCCGATTGATCTCAAAAAACGCCAGCAGTGCAGCCGCAATTGTCGGGCCGCTCCACGCAAGGGCATATCGGCGCAAAATTTCAAACGCCCCCTGATCGCCGCTCATCTTCGCATAATAGCTCAAAAACATCGCCGATATGTACAGCACGCTGACCAGTGCAAGCAAAATGACGGACCAAGTATAAGGATTAGCGAAGAAATGGGGCCAGGACACCTCCACCTTCGCATGCCGCACCGTGATCACTCCCCCTTCCGAAATCGCGAGAACCGTTGACAGCGCAGCCGGAATCAGAATGCCAGTCGCCCCATACAAAGCCATATACACCTTATTGTTCTCTTTGCTGCTTCCATAAGTGTTAAATGCGTAATACACCCCGCGCACGGCCAGCAATACGATGACCAGACTTCCGGGAACAAGCAGGGCCGTACCGTAATAATAAGCCGCATCCGGGAAAAAACCGATCAACCCGATATAAAAAAATATCAAAAAAACATTCGTGACCTCCCATACCGGCGAAAGGTAGCGCTGGATGATGTTATGCACCAAATTCCCATGCCCAAGCGCCACGCTGTAGAAGCTGAAAAAACCGGCGCCGAAATCAATGGAAGCAACAATAATATATCCGAATAAAAATACCCACAGCACGGTAATCCCAATCAGTTCGTAGTTCATTTACGGCCTGTCCCCTTTCATTTCCAGCGCCTTGATCTCTTCCATCGCATCTTGATTGCGGAACAGCTTGCTAAGCACCCTGATGCAAGAAAGGCATACTACGAAATACAAAATAACGAACAGCACAACGAGCAAACCCACGTGACCGGATGTTATGGCGCCTTCCGCCGTCTTCATGTATCCGCGCAAAATCCAGGGCTGGCGCCCGACTTCCGTAAACATCCAACCTGCTTCAATCGCCACAAATGCGAGCGGGCCCAAGGCCATAATCCCGATCAGCAGCCATCTTGGATAAGCCTTGCCGCCAGGCACCCATCCGCGGAGCATGTACAGAAGCGGAATCAATACAAGCAGACCGCCCAGCGCGACCATGGCATCAAAATAATAGTGGATTGAAAGCGGCGGACGTTCATCCTCCGGGAAATCATTCAACCCGATAACTTCCGTACGCGGCGAATTGCCTGCCAGTATGCTGAGCGCGTAAGGGATCTTCAGCCCGTAGCGGACTTCGTTATCTTTGCCGAGCACACCTCCGAATACCAGAGTCGCATATGGACGGGTGTCAAAATGCCACTCGCCGGCAGCCAGCTTCTCAGGCTGGTATTTGGCCAGGTATTTGCCGGAAAAATCGCCAACCATCGCGGTGGCTACGGCAAATACAAAAGTGGACACCATGGTCAGCTTCAGCGCCTTTTTGAAATAGACATGCTTTTGTCCGCGCAGCATGCTGTAAGCGGCAATACCGCCAAGAACACCTGCGCAAAAGGTATAGGCCGATACGAGCACATGGGCCACCTTGGTTGGCGTAGCCTTATTAAACATCGCTTCGAGCGGACGAATATCCGTAAGTACGCCATCCGTCAGCGTAAAGCCCTGCGGCGCGTTCATAAAGGCATTAACCGTCGTAATGAACAACGCGGACGCCGACGAGCCAATGGCAACCGGAATCAGGAGCGACAAATGGACTAGCTTGCTTCTGAACCGATCCCAGGTATACAGATAGATTCCGAGAAAAATGGCCTCAACGAAAAAAGCGAAAGTTTCCATAAAAAGCGGCAGTGCGATGGCTTGTCCCGCTACCCGCATAAACGAAGGCCATAGGAGGCTGAGCTGCAGCCCGATGGAAGTGCCTGTCACGACTCCAACGGCCACCGTGATCACGAACCCTCTGGCCCACCGGCGGGCCAGGAGCGTATAATGCGGGTCATTCGCGCGAATGCCCCTCCATTCCGCCAACGCGATCATAACCGGAATACCGACGCCCAGCGACGCAAAAATAATATGCACGAACAGGGTCAACCCGGTTAGAAACCGGCTCAGCAGCACGGGATCAAGAGATGTCATAAACTTTGAACCGCTCCTTCCTTCAGCCTTTTCTATCTGTTTTTAGTCCCAATAGCCGATAAAACGCAAAAATCCTTTGACGGCGCCATAAAGACATACTGCGGCGACGAAGACACAGACTGCAGCCAGCATCTTTTCCTGCTTTCCGATCAGCTTGATCAACCTCCATGATTTCCGAAAATCACCGCAGTTGGGTTATGTTCGTAAACAGTTTGGCTCAAAATTCCCTTTCATATCCAAAGAGTTTTTGTCAGAGGCAAACTAAGGTACAATATGAAATAGATCACATATAGCTTGGCCGTCAACTTCGGTCGCAATAAAGGAGGTTAACTTGCAATGAAAATTAAATTTATAGAACCGACACCGAGTCCGAACTCCATGAAACTGCATTTGGATGAAAGCCTGGAGCCAGGAATCCGCAAAACATATACACTTGAAAATGAACGTTCCGCTCCAGCCTGGATCCGGGAGATGCTGCATATAGGCGGGGTAAAAAGCGTATTCCATACGCTTGACTTTGTAGCGCTTGAACGCCAGGGCAATGCCGACTGGTCGGTCATTCTGGGGGAGGTGCAGGAACGTTTCGGTCAGGAAGGCGTGAAAAATGCGCTGCTGGAGGATGTAGAGAATTCCGCCGACCATTTTGGCGAAGCCGAGGTGCTGGTGCAGTTTTTCCGGGGCATCCCGATGCAGATCCGCGTTAAATCCGGCAAGCAGGAAGAGCGTCGAGCGCTGCCCCAGCGGTTTACGGAAGCGGTTATGGAAGTCGCGGCCGCAACCTTGATCAAAGAGCGAAAACTGAAGGATTACGGGGTCCGCTACGGCGAACTGCAAGAAATCGCGAACGAAGTGGAGCAGGAGCTTGAAGCGGCATTTCCGGAGGAACGCCTCAAGCAAGTGATTCAGCAGGCGATTGCCCATGGCGCCAGCAGCGAGGAATTTGAGGAAAAACGCCGCGAATTGAGCGGTGAAGAACTCCGTGAAGCGATGAACAGCACGGATTGGCGTGTGCGTTATGCCGCGCTCGACGGCATGTCGCCAACCGAAGAGCATCTGCCGCTCCTTCAAAAGGCGCTTCACGACGAAAAAATGCAAACCCGGCGGCTGGCGGTTGTGTACCTTGGCGATTTGCGCACGCCGGAAGCGATGGAACTGCTGTATGAGGCACTGAAAGACAGCTCGCCTACCGTGCGCCGCACAGCCGGGGACACCCTCTCGGACATCGGCGATCCGGCGGCTACGCCTGCCATGCTTGCCCTGCTCAAGGACAGCAGCAAAATCGTCCGCTGGCGCGCTGCCCGCTTCCTGTACGAAGTGGGAACGGAAGACGCCAAAGAAGCGCTGCAGGAAGCCGTCGATGATCCCGAGTTTGAAGTCAGTCTTCAGGCACGGATGGCGCTCGAGCGGATCGAATCCGGCGAGCAAGCGGCGGGAACCGTGTGGCAGCAAATGGCCAGACGCGACCGTTCCTAAAGCGAAAAATCGGGCTTTTGAAAGTTGTTCACACTTTACTTATAACCATAACGCAAAAAACCGAAAACCCTGAACAGCGGCCAAATCACGGCGATAACCGTTGATGGCCGCCTCCGTTTCCATATATATCTATTGCCATCCAATTGGCATTGCTTTAGTATTAGTAACGAATAAATACTTGAAGATAACCTCATCCTGCAAAGGTGAGGTAGAGGTTGCAAAAGCGATGAGTAACTGCCGGGGAGGCGTAAGGACCGCCGATACATCCGGGAGCGAAGGGCGCTTTTGCCGAAGTGTGCGGTTCGTCCTTCCGGATCCGCATGCTGGGGCTGTACCCGAAAGGGACAGAACTGTCACGGTCTTTCGGCACTTCTGAAAATTTGCCGAGCCGTGATGAGCTATCTTTCATGGATGCACGGATGCGGCTAACCAGAGGACTATAGATCAAGCCCGCAGGTACTCCATGCCTGCGGGCTTTTTTAGCTGGTAAATCCCCTTCCATGACAAGCTTTAAATCATTTAGAAGAGGTTGTTTCTCGGTGCTGAAAACCGACCTTTTTGAACACGACTTAGAAGGGAAGTTTTATAGTATGTCTAGCAAAACACCCGCGAACTCTTTGCGGCAAACTCTGAAAGCCCGTCACATGTCAATGATTGCCCTTGGCGGCTCTATCGGTACCGGGCTTTTCCTTGCAAGCGGGAGCGCGATATCCTCCGCGGGTCCGGGCGGGGCCATTCTGGCTTATTCCGCAATCGGACTTATGGTATATTTCCTCATGACGAGTCTGGGGGAACTCGCAACCTACCTGCCTGATTCCGGCTCGTTCAGCACGTACGGCAGCCGGTTCGTCAGTCCGGCTTTCGGTTTTGCGGTCGGCTGGAACTTCTGGTATAACTGGGCCATCACGATTGCCGCCGAACTGTCTGCCGCAACGGTGATCATTAAATATTGGTTCCCGGATTCCCCTTCGCTTTTGTGGAGCTTCCTGTTCCTGGCTTTGATGTTTGGCCTTAACGCACTTTCCGCCAAGGGATACGGCGAATCGGAATACTGGTTTGCGATTATCAAAATCGTAACGGTTATCATATTTTTGGTTCTTGGCACGCTGATGATTTTCGGTATTTTTAACGGTAAACCTGTCGGCTTCAGCAATTTCAATCTGGGTGGCAGTTCGTTCCACGGCGGCTTCTTCGCTTTCATCGGCGTATTTATGGCGGCCGGCTTCTCTTTCCAGGGAACCGAATTGATTGGTGTTGCTGCCGGGGAAAGCGAAAATCCGCGCGAAAACGTGCCGCGTGCCATCCGGCAGGTGTTCTGGCGGATTCTGCTTTTTTACATTTTGGCGATTGTAGTCATCGGCTTTTTGATCCCTTATACCAATCCGAATTTGCTTAAAACGGAACTGAACAACATCGGCGTCAGCCCTTTTACGCTTGTATTCGAAAAGGCCGGGCTCGCATTTTCCGCTTCCGTCATGAATGCGGTCATCCTAAGCTCCGTGCTGTCTGCCGGCAACTCCGGCATGTATTCATCGACTCGCGTGCTGTACGCCATGGCCAAAAACGGGCTTGCTCCCAAAATGCTCGGCAAGCTGAACAGCCGCGGCGTTCCGATCAATGCGCTGATCATGACGACCATGATCGGCATGCTGGCCTTCCTCGCCTCACTGTTCGGAGACGGCGTGGTCTACAATTGGCTGTTGAACGCTTCGGGAATGTGCGGTTTTATTAACTGGCTTGGCATCGCCGTCTGCCATTACCGGTTCCGCCGCGCATTTATCGCCCAAGGGCACTCGCTCGATGAGCTGCCGTACCGCGCCAAATGGTTCCCGTTCGGCCCGATATTTGCCTTTTTCTTATGTATGATCGCTATTGCCGGCCAAAATACCGGCGCCTTTACCGGAGCAAGCATCGACTGGTACGGCTTGATGGTATCTTACGCCAGCATCCCGCTTTTCCTTGTCATCTGGTTCGGTTATAAATGGGTCAAAGGCAGCAAGCTGATTCCGCTAGACCAATGCGACTTGACGACGCATAACCGGGAGAATTAAAAGAAGGTCCCTTCTGACTGCCAAGCAGTTTTTGAGGGGACCTTGCTTATTTCGCGGGATTATTTCCATGTAACGTAAACCCGCAAATCCTGCGTATCATCAAGCTCGCTTTCTACATAGGAGATGGAATTCACCCCAAGCCGGTATAAATCCTGCAGATCGTCCATCAGATCCTCATGGCTGCCATGGTAGCGCAGCAGCAAGGAATTGCCGCCCTGCTTGATCTCCGCCTTGACCTTGGCCCTTAGCTTCGAACTAGAACTCACGATCTCCGCCGGATCGTACAGCTGGTATTCCAGCACGCGCTCCAGCTTTTTGTAAAAGTTTTGCCGCCCGTCATTCTGGTTGATCAATTTCTTGAGCGTATCCCGGTAAGGCGTATGGGCAGCCGGGTAGCTTTTCGTCCAGCTATGGTCTTTTCTCATCTGCGCGTCGGTGCGGAGGTAATAGCCGATGCCGATTTCGCCGGCCTTGTCCGGAGCCGGGTCGTCCCAGGTTGTGTCAAGATGGTACCACTTGCCGTCCAAAAGCACCAGATTCCATGCATGAAGCTGGCTGATTTGCGTATCCCGCGGCGTTGCCGTTCCTTCTACGATCCGGTTCGTAATCCCTGCATCCGTGAGCATTTTATACGCCAGCAGCGAATATCCCTGGCACACGGCGCTGCCGGAGATTAAACCGTCATAAGCCGTATACTTTCGAAGCGTATCGTCATATTTCAAGTTGAGTACGATCCAGTCATGGATAGCCTTGACCTTCTCATGGTCATTCATTCCGGGTTTTATGATGTCGGCCAGAATGCTTTGAACACGCTTGGAGACGTAAGCCGTCTGCTCCACCGTTTCCCGGTAGCTAAGCTGAACGCTCACATTAGCCGACTTCGAGTTGCCGCTGTAGGAATATCCGTAACTTTCGATGATGTAGTTCATGTACGGGTCGCTTTCAAGCGCATGTTCCAGTGCATTTTTGAGCTGGGCCTTCAACTGACTCGTCTTTCCCTGGTAAGTGAACTGAACCTGACCGAGCCTTTTGCTCATGGCGTCCCGCAGCGTCGTTTGAAGTTCCTGTTCATTCTTGACCACATCCGCACCGGATGTCGCTGAAGCATAGACCATCTCCCAATCAATAGCTGGGGATATTGATGCCGTGATAAGCGTACCGGCGAGCATAACCTTGGCCACTGATCTGCGCCTCCATTTCATATCGTACCCTCCCCTCAACTTCAACATATCCGCTTTTGATAAGAAAAACGTTTATTGATGTACCTCACAGCAGCTATATAAGTTGAACCAATGATTTGCACGGATGTAGGCAGCCGGGTGAAATGTTCTTTCGATCGCTGCCCGCTCCCAGATTTCTTTGATTTATACTAAATTCATGGTTGAAATCCGATCACAAAATCTTGAATTAGACAAATGTTCTTTAAACAGCATGCAGCGCATTTACTCCTTCGTAAAGACTTTATTCCAGGGCTTCAACATCTATGACTTAATACGCAAAATCACCCAAAATGACTCGGGCAACCGGCCGCTTTTACAAAAGACGCCGCATATTCGGCAATTCTTTCCCGATTTCCGGCCTTAAGCGCCTCCTTTGGCAGCAGGCTGCTCCCAATCCCGACCGCGCATGCTCCTGCCTCGAAATATTGCCCGATGTTCCCAAGCGTCACCCCGCCGGTTGCCATCAACGGGATATGATTCAACGGTCCCCGAATTTCCCGCAAATACCCAAGCCCCAGGCTGGCCATAGGGAAAAGTTTGACGACCTCGGCACCGGCGTGAAACGCCATTGCGATTTCGGTCGGCGTCATCGCGCCCGGCCATATATCGATGCCACGCTCAAGGGCATATGAAATGACGTTCAAATCCACATTCGGGGAAATCAGAAATTGTGCACCGGCAGAAACCGCCTCCTCGGCCATTTTTACATTCAATACCGTCCCTGCTCCGACATAGGCCTGTCCATCAAACGCCAAGCGCCAGTCATGAATCATATCCGTGGCACCGGCCGTATTCATGGTTACTTCCATAAATTTGATGCCGCCCGCAACAAGTCCCGCTCCCGCAATGCGGGCCTCTTCCCGCGTAATCCCTCTTACGATGGCGACCAGGCGGGATTGAATCAGTTCGTTGGTTAATTTCATCGTTTTACATTCCCCCGTTCCGCTTTTCTATATAAAAATAATTCGTATGTGCTCAGTCTTTTCCCTGCTGTATCTCGCTAAAATTCTTCTTCATTCATTCTGTTATGGAAAAGGGAACTTTTTTTGAATTCTATATAATTTACGGAAATTATCAATGCATTGCGATATAATAAAAATACTTTGCATGTGATTTCCGTCATATCCATACTCATGAAATGGAGCGAATGTCCGTGACCTACGTGGATGTCAGCGATATATCTGCAGAAATGTTCATTACCGTGCTGTTGTTTCTGGTGATTATCGCTCCCCTTATCAGCCTGGCGATTCTCCGTTTTTTTCAAGGCAAGAAAAAAGCGGGACTCATGTTGATCTTGTCTGGCGTAGCTGCCTACGTCGTTTTTCAATTGATTATGAAACTGATTTTTTGATTCACAGCCAGTCATCGGCTGCCATGATTCGGCTGGATGACAGAAGAGGCAGCGTCCAATGGACGCTGCCTCTTCTTGATTGTCGCAGGCGGTATTCCACCGCTCCAGCCGATATTAATCCATGATAACGGCAAAGCATCTCTTCGGCAACACTTAAGCCTGCTCGCCCAAATATTTCTCGAATTGCAGCTTGTTCATGCCAAGAATGCGATGATCGCCAATGACGGTTACGGGAACAGCGCGCATTCCCATATTCCATACTTGCTGGGCATATTCATCGTTTTGCCCGATGTTGCGCTCTTCGAACGCTACGCCTTTTCCGGTCAAATATTCTTTAACTTGACGGCAATGAGGACAGTTGGTGTTGGTATATACAATGACTTTTTCCATACCGAATCCACCCCGGTTTAAAATGCTGAGTCATTTATGAATTAATTAATTGGATTAATGTACGGCTGCGTGATGCTCCAAGCTTTCAATGTATTTTTCGCAGTCCATCGCTGCCATACATCCGCTTCCTGCCGCCGTAATCGCTTGTCTGTAGCGGGTATCCTGAACGTCGCCGCAAGCAAAAACGCCTGGAATATTCGTCTCCGAAGTTCCCGGCTGCACCATAATATATCCGTTTGCATCCGTGGTGATTTGTCCACCCAGGAAGCTTGTGTTCGGATGATGGCCGATCGCTACGAATACGCCGCTGGCTTCGATCAATTCCTCTTCTCCGGTTTCGTTGTTGCGCACTTTCAGGCCTTTCACGCCGCGGTCATCGGCAACGACTTCAATCGGTGTGCGGTCAAGCGCCCATTCGACCTTCTCATTGCTGCGTACGCGGTCCTGCATAATTTTCGAGCCGCGCAATTCCGTACGGCGGTGCACCAATGTCACCTTCGATGCAAAGCGGGTCAAGAAACCTGCTTCCTCAAGCGCGGAATCGCCGCCGCCAACAACGACAATTTCCTTGCCGCGGAAAAAGAAGCCGTCGCAGGTAGCGCAAGTGCTGACCCCCCGTCCGACATTTTCCTGTTCGCCCGGAATGCCGAGGTATTTGGCAGTGGCGCCTGTGGAAATGATCAGGGTTTCAGTTTCAAACTCCCCAATGCCTTCCACGTCCAGTTTAAATGGACGGCCGCTCAATTCAACGCTGTTAACCCAGCCGGTACGGAATTCCGCACCAAAACGTTCCGCCTGTTTGCGCATATTATCCATCAATTCGGGTCCCATGATTCCTTCGGGAAAACCAGGGAAATTTTCTACCTCTGTCGTGGTCGTAAGTTGTCCGCCAGGCTGCGGCCCTTCGATCACGAGCGGATTCAAATTGGCGCGTGCCAAATAAATAGCTGCGGTCAAGCCCGCAGGACCAGTACCGATAATTACGGATTTATACATATGATTCCCTCCAAGCTTCCAGTGCCCGGAAAGTCGCCCATATAAGCCGGACATACCCAGGATCACTATATTATTTATACTAATTATTATTTGATAATAATTATCATATAAACTGACGCTTCTGTCAATAGAACCAGTATACATGGGATCAGGTCAATTGTGAACAATTAAATTTATATAAATTCGTGATTAAAGTCCATTTTGGCGCATCAATCCATTGCTTGATTTCCCGCATGTTGTCCTAAAAAAAGAGAATTCCCGGACACATGGTCCGAAAATCCTCTTGAGGCAGGCATTTATCTCAGCAGCCGCAGCGCGTTCAAAATAACCAGGATGGTGCTTCCTTCATGCCCTACCACGCCAAACGGCAAGGCAATTCCCGTCAGGAAGTTGCTGGTCATCAACAGAAGGATGACCGTAACCGCAAATGTCATATTTTGCTTGATAATCCGACGGGCGCGGCGGGCCAGCTTGATGGTGCCGGCGATTTCCTCGATATTGTCGTTCATCAGCACGACATCCGCGACTTCAAGCGCCGTACCGCTGCCGCTCATCCCCATGCCCATGCCGACGGTAGCGGTGGCAAGCGCAGGCGCATCATTGACCCCGTCGCCGACCATCACGACATGACCATGTTCATCGCGCAGCTGTTTCACATACTGCACTTTTTCTTCCGGAAGCAGGTCGGAATAGATATAATCGACACCAATCTGCCGTCCGATCACCTGTGCCGTTTCGCTCCGGTCCCCGGTCAGCATCGCTACCTTGACGCCAATGGCTTGCAGCTTTTGCACCGCCGCCGCAGCTTGCGGACGTATAACATCCTGCAGGCCGATAAGCCCGGCTACCCGCTCGCCTTCCAAAATCAACGATACGGTTTTTCCTTCTCCGCCCAGGCGGCTGCGCTGCTCTTTCCAATAAGCCGTATCCTCGCTTTCTTCCATCTGATCGAGCACATCCGTTTTACCGATCCGCCACTTTCTTGCGCCTACCGTACCTTCCATCCCCCAGCCGGTAACAGAAATGACCGATTCGGCGGGGAGCAGTTCCAGGTTCTCATCTTCGGCTTTACCGACAATCGCCTTTGCGAGCGGATGTTCCGACAACTGTTCGATAGAAGCGATGGTAGCAAGCAGTTCTTGGCGGTCGTAACCATCTGCAGCGATCAGATCCGTTACTACCGGTTCTCCGGCGGTCAGCGTCCCTGTTTTATCAAAAGCAACCACAGAGGTCAAGGCCATATTCTCCATATGGGCCCCGCCTTTAAACAGGATACCGTGGCGGGCGCGGTTGGAAATCGCCGACAGCAAAGCCGGCATAATCGAAGCCACAAGCGCACAAGGCGAAGCTACAACCAGAAATACCATCGCTTTATAAAAGGATGTGCCAAAGCTCCAGCCAAGCACAAACGGAGAAGCAAAAATGATCACCAAGGTGACCGCAACGACGATCAGGGCATAAATCGCTTCGAAACGCTTCATGAAGCGTTCGGACTGCGGAACCTCATTTTCCGCTTCTTCCACCAAGCGGATAATTTTCGCAAATACGGTGGCGTCCGAAGTTTGCGTCACTTCGATATACAGCACGCCTTCTCCATTCAGCGTACCGGCAAATACCTCATCGCCTTGGACTTTATCTACAGGAACGGACTCGCCGGTAATGGAGGCTTGGTTGACTGCCGAAAAGCCTTTTTGGATCACGCCGTCGGCAGGAATCAATTCGCCGGGTTTAACGAGGATCAGGTCCTTGATCTTCAGTTCATCAATGGAGACCAGCGTCATTTTGCCGTCATCGACCCGAAGCGCAAGCTCCGGCTTCAATGCCATCAATGAGGAGATATCTTTCTTGCTTCGCTCCATGGTGTAGCTTTCAAGCGCACCGCTCAAAGCGAAAATAAAGATCAGCATCGCACCTTCATTCCAGTATCCGATGCTTGCGGCACCCATTGCTGCCGCGACCATAAGCAGGTTGACGTCCAGCTCCCGCTCCTTTATCAGAGTCTCTACACCTTCCTTTGCCTTGAGCCAGCCCCCGGCTGCATAAGACAAAATGTACAAGATAATCGAGACTGTAGTCGATGCATAACCTACGGCCCACCCGCCAAGCATTAATACCCCGCTGAGAATTGCAGCCTGCATTTCGCGGTTCCGCAGCATACTTCGGAAATCCATCCGTCTCTTGCGGTGAGGGTTTGGTGTTTTTGAACTGCCGGATATAGAAGCTTCTTTTGCAATTTTTGCCGTCATCTTTTGAGCATTTTCCATCATGTACACCTTCCTTAATTGAGAATGAAAAACATTATTATTACCCTTAAAACAGCACATGCTGCTTCGGACTAAGCCGAAGCAGCATGTTTAACTCTTGGACGCGTAATGTCCAATTGAGAATGATAATCATTTTTGTATTAATGCAATTGTTTTTCCCTTGTGCAAATTTTACACTTTTATTATATGCCGAATCTAAAAAAATGTAAACCCGTTGCAAGCTAAAATATGTAAAATTGAATATAAAAAAATGAACTTTCCACGTTTCTTCATAACTCGGGGATTCTGAATCCTCTTTCACGAAGGCGCTATTAGTATCCATCCGAATTTATACGAAAATGAGCTTTTGCGTTTTTGAGATAAAACCCATAACATTTTCTTCATTGGTGGTGACCGTGAGGTTATGCGGGTTTCTAACGGACATAACAGCCGCTAAGAGGCTAAAAATAGCCATTATTAAATTATTAACGGACACCACGGCGCTTAATTGCTCCAAAACACTGCCCCAAAGGGACTTTTTGAATAAATAGCGGCGACTGTGTCCGTTAAAAATCAAAATGGTCGAAATTTTCCTCGATAGCGGCCGCTGTGTCCGTTAGAATCAAATATGGTGACAGCCACCGCTATATTTGATTCTAACAAAACTACGTATCGCTATTCAGCTCAACAAAGGTTCTTTTCGGCGTTTTTCCTCCAAATAACGTTCTGTAGTTTTGTTAGATTTTGATCGGTATCGTATTAGCGGCAATAACACTTCCCTGTTTCGTTAGATCATTCAGATCAACTAAACATCCGCATAGAATCCAGGGTGCTCTTCCGCCCTTCATTTTCATTAATAAAATGAAATAAAGCCACTCTAATGAGCGGCTCTATGATTGACTTTATGATTGGCTTCACGATTGACTTTATGATTGGCTTCACGATTTCCCGCATCTTTTCCTTTTAATATGCCTTCTCTTGTTTTCGCGCCTTCCTATTCAGTTCAAACTGCGCAGCCGCCAAGCGAAATGCGGGTATGAGGTTTGATGCAGCGCCGATCCCTTCGATCCCTGCCCGATATATGGCCGGCAAATCAGCCGTATTCCGCAAACCCGATACACGCAATGAAAGACGGGAATTGCTTTTTCTTATTTGTCTGGCCAGCGTTTCTATTCGACCGGAAACATTTTGCGACCATGTATGAGCGTTTTCACTGCTATCCATTACAATCAAATCGGCGCCTTTCGCCAGATCGGCGGCAAGCCGTACGTCAATGTCAACTTCAACCAAAGCGCCAATGCTGCATGATACAACGCGGCGCTGATAGCAATATGTTTCTTCCGCAACCCGCTCGATCAAGTCGTGGGCGAAATTCCATTCCTCTGTGCAAGTCGGGTACGGGACAAGAATCTCAAGTTTGTGCGCAAGTCCCTGACGCTCGCAGGCGAGCACGGCCCTGAATAACGCTTCAAGCTGAATATCCCGCAGATCGGAAAGACTTTCCGCCTCACGCGCGTGTCCACGCAGCCTGTCGATGCCGGTTACCAGAGCCACGCTCAGAACCCCATCGTCTAAATGATGAAGCACCGTTTCCAAGTGTCCCTTCCACCGATACAGCAGACGTTCTCTGAGTGTCATGTCCGGGCATTGTTGTCCGCCGGGGCGATCATCAGCATACTGCAAAGTCCACTCCTCAAAGAGCTCCTTCAAATGGCCACCCGCAAGCCAGTCAGCTTCACGCAGCAGCAGCAAACCTGCCATCCCCTCTGCCTGCTGCGGCAGATCGGCGGCGTCTTCGGCCAAGATCTCCAACTCGCGTACGTTATCGCACCATTCAAGCAGACATTTGGGTGCGGCGAGATCTTTATCTTTGGTTGAAAAAGGTTCGGCTTCACGCAAAATACTCCCGATCGAATCCGGATCAGCTGCGAGAATCGCCTCCTCTGTCGTCATCGATCCGATTCTTGCCAGTTCCACCAGCGAAGCAATTTCCGGCAATGAGCATGCCCGCGCCTGCCCCCGATCTTGTAAAAGCATACCGTCATTTCGCTTCTCCACCGGATAAACCGCTTCCACAAACGCAGACATGGAGCAAGAGCCTTTTTGGCAGCAGTTATTCTGACATCGATCACTCTTCATGATTGGACGTCCACCCTCTTTTCCGGATAAATGAGCCTGGTTGCAGCGGCCCTACCCTACAGAATATTAGTGGCAGCCGGCAAATATACGGTATTTGCGCATCTGTTACCTATATTGACAAACAACTCGCATGTAAAGTACACTTTACGTAAAGTTAACTTTACATTTAGATTGGCGGGGACGGATTTGAAAACGCGAATTCGGGAAAAACGGACAGCCTGGAACATGACACAGGAAGAGCTTGCCGCACGGCTGCATGTATCCAGACAAACTGTCATCTCATTGGAAAACAACAAGTATAAACCTTCTTTGGTACTGGCTCATAAGCTTGCCCAGATCTTCGAATGCCAAATGGAGGATATATTTATTTTTGAAGGAGATGAAAACATTGAGTAATCAGCTGTTAAATGTACTGTATGGATTAGGCGGGCTTTTCTTCGGTGTTGTAGTGCATATCATTTTGCAAATCGTATCAAAGCGGAAAGGAATAAAAGAGCATCGGTTCGATGAACGCCACCAATATATCACAAGCCATGCGAAAGCGGTGGCGTGGAACTCTACATCTATTGCTATCATTGTCGCCTGGGCGCTCATTATTGTGTTCGACGGAATTTCCCTGCCTTTCTTCCTGATGACCGGAGTGTACGTTCTGCATAATCTAACTTATCTTTGTTCCAGCGTTTATTATACCAATCGGAATTAGCCGTTTAATTGACGCTCTCTTTCTAAAAAGACATGTTCAATTCCCTGCGCGCGGTGTGGCGTTGCATGGCGGAGATCCACCACAATTTACTTTTCTGAATCTTCAAAAAGAAAGAAACCGCTCCATTCGGAACGGTTCCTTTTACATATATGAATAATTACTGCTGGCTGGCGGTAATCGCCTGTTCCAGATCATGCAAAATGTCCGCAATCGCTTCTGTGCCGATAGACAAACGCAGCATTTCCGGATTGACGCCTGCAGCAATTTGCTCTTCTTCGGACAATTGCTGATGCGTTGTGCTGGCAGGATGAATGATCAGCGACTTCGAATCGCCCACATTGGCCAGATGGGAGAACAACTTCACATTTTCGATTACTTTGCGTCCCGCCTCTTTTCCGCCTTTGATGCCAAACGTCAAAATCGCGCCCTGTCCTTTCGGCAGATATTTCTGCGCCAGCTCATACGAAGGATGGCTTGGAAGACCGGCATAGCTCACCCACTCTACCGCATCATGGTTTTCCAGGAACTGCGCTACTTTAAGCGCATTTTCACTGTGGCGTTCCATGCGCAAATGCAGTGTTTCAAGCCCCTGCAGCAGCATCCATGAATTGAACGGCGAAATCGTGGAGCCAAGGTCGCGGAGCAGCTGCACGCGCGCTTTGATAATATACGCAATCGGTCCGACGGCATCCGTGTATACCACGCCATGGTAACTTGGATCCGGTTCGGTCAGACCCGGGAATTTCCCGCTTGCCGCCCAGTCGAAATTACCGCTGTCTACGATGATGCCGCCGATGGAGGTTCCATGGCCGCCGATGAACTTCGTTGCCGAATGAACGACCACATCCGCATCATGCTCGATCGGACGCAGCAAATAGGGGCTTGGGAAGGTATTGTCCACAATGAGAGGAATGCCATTTTCGTGAGCGATCTGCGCAACGGCCTCGATGTCGAGCACATCCCCTTTCGGGTTGCCGATCGTTTCCGCATACAGCGCTTTGGTTTTATCCGTAATCGCTGCGCGGAAGTTTTCCGGATTGCTGGCATCGACAAAATGCACTTTAATGCCAAGCTTCGCCAGCGTCGTCGAAAACAGATTATACGTACCGCCATACAGCGTCGAGGAAGATACGATTTCATCCCCGGCTCCGGCAATATTCAATACGGAAAAAGTGATCGCCGCTTGCCCCGAGGAAGTCGCCAGCGCGCCCGCCCCGCCTTCCAGCGCAGCCACGCGCTGCTCGAACACATCGGTGGTCGGGTTCATCAGGCGTGTATAGATATTGCCAAATTCCTTCAGCGCAAACAGATTGGCCGCATGGTCGCTGTCTTTGAAGCCGTAGGAAGTGGTTTGATACAGCGGTACGGCACGCGAAAGCGTCGTAGGGTCAATCTCCTGGCCTGCATGAACTGCTAAAGTTTCAATAGATAACGGACGTTCGTTGGACATGGGTAAATCCTCCCTTTTCTCGCACGAAATAGTCGTTTCAGCGTGATTTTTTTCATATTCTCTCACACTTCACAGCGTTTGAAAAGGTAAAAAATGATAATTCCCATTAAAATAATGTGATTTATCGGATTATCCAATTCCCATCCAATCGGACACCAGCGCCAGAACCAGCAATCCTGCCATCATTATGCCAGTCCAGAGAGCCCGTCCCGAAAGGGATGGTACGGATTTTCTCTCCCCGCTTTGTGACATCTGCCGTGCCCGGGACCGCAGCGAAAGATAATACATGATCGAACCCACGGCAATCAGCGCAGCTTCAAGCAGCATGCTAATCCAAGGCTGGCTCCAGAGGCCGAAGCCCCTCTCGTTAAAATCAATGATCCCGATTGATCTTTTCTCGAAAGCCCAGCAGCAGAACTTCAATCACCTCGTTAAAAAGTTTCCGCAAGCCCCAGCAGCAGCTCTCTGCCGATTCGCCCGAATATTGATAAGTTCCGGCCATAGGTTTTTATCCTTCATTTTTACGCAAAAAAAAGCAGCCCGTTATACGGCTGCCACAAAAGAACCCTGAGAGTATTGAGAGAGTTGTCAAATCAGAATCATAGAATATGAATATATTTCCATAACTCTAACATTTGAAAAGTTGTAGCTTATTTTATATAAACTAACCTTTCATTAGTATAAAAAGCATAGCGCTTTTTTCCCGGGCTTGTCAAGGCGAGGCACGGTGCAGGTAAAACGTATGTCTTATTTTTCGCTAATCGCAACGAATCCGGAAGTTTAACGTATCTAATATTGACTGGTGGTTATTTAGGAACTACCATGACACTATACGGGGCTGCTCAGGGTCGGCTTCTGGTCTACAATTATTTCCTTATATGCAGGAGGGTGATTAGCTTGCATTCCTCATCTAAAGATTTGGCTGACCGATATTGTGAACTTATGGACAGGTTACCGCGTCTTATTGACTATACAGGGATCGTCCGGCAGATGAAGCTAAGCACCACGGAGGCATTTATTCTGCAATATCTCCATAGCAAAGGCAGCCAGCGCGGCACGGATATCGTCAAGGTGACAGGCCTGACGACAAGTGCCATTACTCAAATTTGCGACAAGCTGGTCCAGGAAGAACTGATCGAACGAAACCGGTCTGAAACAGACCGGCGTTACGTCAACATTACCATCACTGATAAGGGTTTGAAGGTGCTGCGGCAATTATCTGACATGAGCTCAGAACGTATTGTCGAGACGGTGAAGAACTTTACGAACGAAGAAACGGATGAGCTATTGAATATCATCCACCAGCTCGGGGAGTTGATTGAATATCAGCGGAGCGTTCGGAAGTAGCCGCATCCCGCTGCTGCGGCATGACGCCGCATTTTGTTCTTCGCTACGCCCCTCTGCAGTGGATCATGATCAAATTTACGAACCAAAGCACCATTGCACGAACCCCTAACGGGGAGGCGCAAATGGTGCTTTATCGTTGTTGCTGCTATAAAATCCGGCTGCCGAATAAGGAGCCGATGAATTCAACGGCCAGCTTCGATGTCTGATTGTTACGGTCAAGAAGCGGGTTGACCTCCACGAAATCGGCTGAAGTGATACGTCCCGATTCACTCATAAGCTCGAGCAAAAGATGCGCTTCGCGGTAGCTGAGTCCCCCGCGGACCGGCGTTCCGGTTCCGGGAGCCTCGATGGGATCTACGCTGTCGATGTCAAAACTGAGATGGACTCCATCCGTGCCATTCCCGGCAATGCGAAGCGCCTCCTGCACTACCTTCTCGATACCGAGGCGATCGATCTCATGCATCGTATAACAGGTCATTCCGGAGGAACGGATCATTGCTTTTTCATCGCGGTCGAGATCACGCGCTCCAATGATCACGCAGTTCTCCGCCTTTAAAGGTACAGCCCCTTCAGCGATCTGCTTTAGTTTGATATGGGAGAGCCCTAACCCGACCGCCAGCGATATGCCATGCATATTCCCTGAAGGGCTGGTCAATTCCGTATTCAGATCTGAATGTGCATCGACCCAGATCACGCCCATATTGCTGTAATGCCGGTTCAAACCGGCCAGCGAACCCATCGCGATGCTGTGATCTCCCCCCAATACAAGCGGGATATGGCCATCTTCCACTGATTCATAGACAGCCTCGCCAAGCAGGGCGGCTATCGCCAAAACTTCCTCGATATGTTTCATTTTGGAGCCGGGAGGCGATTTGATGCCTTCCGGAAGGCGGATGTTATAATCCGCCCTGACATCATACCCTAACCCTTCCAATTTTTTGACCAAGCCGAATTTCATCATACTGTCCGGACCGTTTTCGCTTCCGGGGCGGCCTGCGCCAAGCCCAAACGGCACCCGGATGATGGAAATGGATTGTTGTACCATCCTTATTTACGCCCTCCCTTGGCCGGCAAACACCTCTTGCAGGCGGATCAGAGCGAAATCCAGCTCTTCTTCCGTAATGACCAGAGGCGGCGCCAGCCGAATGGTCGTCTCATGCGTTTCCTTGCACAGCAGCCCGATCCGGGCCAAGGCTTCGCAATACGGTCTTGCCGGCACCGCCAGCTGAATCCCGATCAGCAGCCCCCGCCCCCGAATCTGAACAATATCTGGATGTTTAATCGATGTAAGCTTTTTCATAAAATCGCGTCCAAGCTCCTCGGAGCGCTCCGCCAGCCTTTCCTCTTCCAAGACATCAAGGGCCGCGAGCGCGACGGCGCATGCCAGCGGATTCCCGCCGAATGTCGAGCCATGGGAGCCGGGTTCAAATACACTCATGACTTCGTCGTCCGCAGCAACCGCCGAAACCGGAATCACTCCGCCGCCAAGCGCTTTGCCCAAAATGTAAACATCCGGCGCCACCGCTTCCCAGTCGCAGGCGAATTTTTTGCCGGTTCGGCCGAAACCCGTCTGAATTTCGTCGGCAATAAACAACACACGCTGCTGGCGGCAAAGCTCATACGATTCCGATAAAAATCCGGCGGGAGGGATGATAATTCCGGCTTCCCCCTGCACAGGTTCCACCAGAAATGCAGCGGTATTCGGCGTGATCGCCGCACGCAGCGCATCCAAATCGCCGTATGGCACCCGCTTAAAGCCCGGCGTGAACGGACCGAAATCCTGCTTGTATTCCTCCTCCGAGGAAAAAGACGTAATGGTTAACGTCCGCCCATGAAAATTACCGTCGCAAACGATGATCTCTGCCTGGTTTTCCGGTACTCCCTTTACCCGGTAAGCCCACCGCCTTGCCATTTTGAGCGCGGTTTCCACCGCCTCGGCTCCGGTGTTCATCGCAAGGATCTTGTCTTTCCCGGCAAAATCCGCCAGTTTTTGCGCAAACTTCGCCAGTTTTTCGCTGTGAAAAGCTCTTGAAACCAGCGTTACTTGATCCGCCTGTTCTTTCAGCGCCTGGATGATTTTCGGGTGGCGGTGACCGTGATTCAGGGCGGAATAGGCGCTCAGCATATCGAGGTACCTGCGGCCGCTTGCATCCTCCACCCATACCCCTTCCGCTTTTTCGATGACGATCGGCAGCGGAAGATAGTTGCTTGCACTGTAATGATCCATCATATGCAGAACTTGCTCCGTTGTGGCCATGGCTGCACATCCTATCATGTAATCTTTTCACATTGCTACGTTCCTATCTTATTGGGGAAATCCTCATTTCATGATTTGTGAATTATTACACATATAAAAACAACAAAAGCACCGTCTTCTTTCGCATACCGCAAAGGAAGATCAGTGCTCGCAATTTGCCTGCATGAACGGGCATTTCCCGCCGTCACAGAATTATTTCTTGGATTCCAGCGTCTCCAGATACTCGGAAATTTCACCTGGCGTTTTTGCGTACTTGCTGTGCAGATGAGCCAGCTTTTCGCCGTTTTTATACACCAGCAGGCTCGGAATGCCGCGCACGTCATTTTTATCGGTAATCTCTTCGAACTGTTCCACATCTAAGGCATAAAATTCTTTGTCCGGATGCTTGGCGATGATATCAGGCAGGAATTTATCCAGCGTCTTGCAGTCCGGACACCAAGTGGCATCATATTTAATCACGGTCAGTCCGTCGCGGTTAATGAGGTCTTCGTATTGCTTTTCCGTTTGGATACGTTCCATCTCGCTTGTGTCCCCTTTACTTTAGCGTCTATTAGCGGCTTTCACGAAAAGAGCTCGCACGGTCGGTGTCAATGATTTACATCACACTTTGAGCCGTCCTTCTATTCTAGCCGTTTATAGCACGCTTTGCAAAAGGGCTACATGGAATGCATCTCATGACCTGGAGCAGGGTTATCCCCCGCCGCGGGGCTGTGCCCCAGCCAGGCTGCAGCGCATAATATGGCAACTGGGAGTACGATATAGATCATCCAGAAGGAGGTCCGTACAGGCGCAGCCGCAACATCGCTGCCTCCCTTCTTCACCGCACTCACTGCGGCAACCGGCTCTTCCTGCCGATGCTTGCGGTCATGGATCAAATAAATGACAAGCGCGGTAACCGCGATAAACATGGCATCCATAATGAACAGCATGACATCCCACTGCCGTTTCGGGATCATTTCGCCCAGCATCGCCCCGTGCACGCCGCCCATGATCCCTCCGCCGATTCCCTCCACAATGGCCAACAGACTGAGAGGCCTGCCGATCAGGTAACCGATCAGAAAACAAAACACAATCGAAATTCCGGTTGATAATACCAGGTTCTGGGCAAACAGCATGCCAAGAATGACGCCTATCGTCAAATTCGACATCAGCCCTGTAGTCATCGCAACCACGGTCCCCGTCATATTCGCCAAAACATGCCGGTTCATCTGAACGTACATAATGCATAAAACCGTATAAACAAAGACAATCAGCATGCTCATGTTCAACAGCATATGTATGGCTCCTTTCGCCAAGGTGCTGCGGCCCGGGCCGCCGAAGCAGCCGTTAACCGTATCCGCCGCGGGCCTAGGCTGCCTTACCTTCCGCTCTATGACAAAGCTTATTCAGCCGATGCTATCTTTATGCTGATAACCCGTAAAAGCGCAAAAGGAAAAACGGACAATCATGCTGAATTTCCGCATGGCGCTTCTTTCCTTATTCAGGGCCGAACCGGACAAACAAGAAGCCGAAGACTTAAGGCCTTCGTCCATGCTTGCGCCAATACTGCCGTTTTCCTTCGTCGCGCACCGTAACGCCTAGCTTGGATAGCTCCCGGCGCAAATCCTCCGCATCCTCTTTTTCATCTTTACCGATGGCCTTATCCCTTGCTAAAAATAATACGTTCACGCCCGGAGAAAGCTCGGGACAATCGGCTACCCACCGGACATATTCATGAGTGAACGGGTCTTGTTCCCGCCAATCATACCCATGCCGGATAAATGCCTCGGCCAGATGCTCGCGCTTCGCCTCGGGCTTTTCCCGGTAAAGCTCCCGTCCATCCACGCCCAGCAGGACCAACTGCTTGTTGTCCGGAAATACGGCGGCCACTTCCTCTTTCTTGAAGGCTCGCTCCTCATTGCGAATCTGCAGCCTGACCTCTTGATCGGAAAGATCAATCCGCAAGCTTTCCCTCATCACCGCCATCGAAAGCCATCCCCCGGCAAGGACGCCGAGCGAGGCTGTGGCGATCATCACCCATGCCCCGTGAAGGGAGGAGATCAGTTTGAGCGGCCCCTGAAAAGGAACCCACGGCAATTCCGACGTCCATTTGGCGAGTGCTGGAATAAACCAGCCAACCACGGCCCCGACGACCGGCAGCACCGTCCAAATCATTATTTTATCCGTCCTGGACACCCCGAGTTCCGTCCATTCCAACCTGTTATTCAATGGGATCCCCCCCTTTCCTGAACGTACCGTTCACCGCTTCTTTCCATATTTTTTTGTAGTCCAATTTGATTCCCATCATCATGTAGCTCGTGATGTTGTCGATAACGAGCGCCAGTAAATATGCCCTCGAATCCACGCTTTCCTCCTCAATCACTCCAAGTTTTGCCCCATGCTGCAGCAGTTGGCGGAACCCGTCCAGAAACTCCTGCTGCATCATGATCACGCGTTCGCCGTAATGGCCGCCGCGGCCTGCAGTGAGCATGAATTCATTTGTTAACCGCATGATTGGATACAAGTGCTCTTCATCCTCCGGAAACATGCGAAGCCCTCCTTGAAAGAGCTGTTCCGCAAAATTTTGTTCGTTAAAATCGGAAACGGAGAAATAGAGTTCAAAATGATAGTCGCTAAACATATAGTCGAAAACTTTCTCGACCAGCTCGTCTTTTGATGCGAAATGATAATATATCGACGGTTTCGTTATGCCTACTTCAGCGGCGATCATGGCAAGGCTGGTTTTCTCGATGCCGCGATGCGCAAACAGCAGCGTGGCTGCCTCAATCAGCTGCTGCGAGGTCAGTTCTCTTTTTTTCATGGTCAAATCAACTCCTTTTTTTACCTATCGTTAGGTAAATTTTAATCAAAAAAGAGGGCCTGCGTCAATAATCTTGTGTCTATAAATTTAGCGCACAAAAAAGAAGCTCCGGTTCCAACCGCAGCTCCTCCCTCGCACTCATGATTAAGGATATATCTTCTCCCCGTTTTCCAGCATGCGGATAAATTCCTCCGCTTTTTTCCTGCGG
Source organism: Paenibacillus azoreducens (assembly GCF_021654775.1). Taxonomy (NCBI): domain Bacteria; kingdom Bacillati; phylum Bacillota; class Bacilli; order Caryophanales; family Paenibacillaceae; genus Paenibacillus; species Paenibacillus azoreducens. The sequence goes on from NZ_AP025343.1 coordinate 6,526,451, forward strand.
GTCTCGGGTTTCTTCGCATTATGGATCCGGAAGGCAAAAGCATATTTGTTCTGGCTGTCCAGCGTGTCGTAGAATTCCCGGGCGCGGGGATGTTCGGCAAAGGCGGCTTCGAGTTCTGCGGGCAGTGAGCTGCGGCTCTGCGGTTCGTAAGCAGCCTCCCAGCGCCCGTTTTGCTTGGCGGTTTCGATTGCTTGAAGCCCGGCAGGTTTCATCCGGCCCTCCAGGGTCAGCCGCTCCACCTTTTCCTTGTTCACCTGTGACCAAATGCTATTCTTCCCTCTTGGGCCGAAGCGCTGAACCCAACTTTGATCATCCAGCTTCTCCTTCCGGCTGTCAATCCATCCATAGCAGAGCGCGCTATCCAGCGCTTCAGCATAGCTGACGGAGGTCAGGCCCGTATTTTTCTTGGCGATCTGCAGCCTGACTCCCCGTGATTGAAAATGATTTTCCTCCAGCCATGCTTCCCATTCCTGCTGATTTGCGCACAGCAGCAACGGCCATTCCGGTTGTCCTTCGGATTTTGCCATCAACCATGCTCCTCTCACATCAAAACATTCTTCAAGTTGACAACATTCTAGCATTTCCCATCAAGCGGAAGCAATCAGCGGAAACTCCATATGCACTTTAGTCCCTTGCTGCGGCTTCGAATCCACCCGGATCCGTCCCTGATGGGCTATCACAATCGCATGGGCAATGCTCATGCCTAGCCCGGCACCGTCTGTCGTTTCATCCGTACTTGTGCCTCGGTAGTACCGCTCGAATAGATTGCTCTGCGTCTCCTCATCCATTCCTTGGCCGTTGTCTGAAACGGTAATCCACGCGCTTTTCCCTTCTTTTCCGGTGCGCACCGTAATCTCCGTGCCATCAGGATTATGTTTGACCGCATTGGTGATGATATTGTCCAGCATGCGCTGGAACCATTTCGGATTGGCCATAACGGTTAAATCCTCGTCCCACTCCTCGTAGGAAAACGAAGCCTTGTCGATCGTAGCGTCATTGACATACCGGAGAACCGAGCGGCGGACGAATTCATTTAGCTCAATCGGCTGCAGCGGGATCCGGACGGCATTATTTTTAAGCTGAAACGTTAGAGAGAAATCCTGAAGGAGCTCCAGCATAAAATCTCCCTTTTCCCGGATGACCTTCCCCATCTCTTTCAGCTCGGCTTCATCCCAGGTAAACTGTCCGCTTTCCAGCAGATGGCCGTAACCTTGTATCGACGAAAGCGGTGTCCGCAAATCATGGGAAATGCCTGTCATCCATTCCTCACGGGTCTGTTCCAGCAGTTTCCGTTCGCGCTGGGAGGCGTCGAGTTTGGTTGCCATCTCGTAAAAGCCGGCGATCACTTCCTTATAAAGCCTGTAACGCAGCCGGATTTTGCCGTTGCGCCGGAATACCTTCTTCCGTTCCTTTTCGGTCAGCGCCTCGCTGTACCTGCCTTCGCTCATCCGTTCAAACCAGCTGGCGAAAAGTATCAGCGGCTGCCCATACCGGTATCCGTGCCAAATCGATACTCCCAGTGTCAATGCCATGACGCTGACTCCGATGATCATGAGTGCAATGATGGCATCATGAAAAAGCGACTGCTTCTCTACGGCATGCCCTAGTTTCCCCTCATGCAGCAGCCATGTATAACCGGATTTCCCGTCATACTGCACCGATAGTTCCATTGGGTAGCTGCCTGGCTCTGCGCGCATAGACACTAAATCGAGAGGCCTGTATTTCTTATCCGTTTTACTTTTGCCGGTTCGGCCCAGGGATTGCAGAATCTTCCCATCTTCATCCACAACTTGCAAATAATTTTCTTTCCCATCAAGCTGCCGCCTAAGCTCCGCTATAGCATCCTTCCTGACGAGGCCTTCCTGGTTATACTTCTGAAACCATTCCTTCAGTTGTTTCGTGCCCAGATCCTGCTTTCCCATCAAATAAAAAACGGGTTTTGACCCATCAGAGTCCTTTTCGAGCACCGATATGACGTGGTAAAAACCAAGTCTGCGCGTCTCCTGAATGTTCAGCAATTCCGCCGCTCCGTATGAGGTTTTCAAATCTCCCGGCGCATTGGCGGAATAGATGACGCGACCCGAATCATTGACGATTTGCAGCCAATATCCCTGTTCCTTCAGCAGCTTGTCCCAACGTCGGTTGATTTTCACCTTATCATTTTCGATGTAGGTTTCGGTCTTAATCGCATCCACCGCCCCCGTAGAAAAGGTGCGCTTCAAATCCTGGTTCGCCATATAGCTAAAAAGCGAAAGCATCAAAATCATCACGGCCAACGTAATCATGACCCACTGCATCAACAACTGATAAGTAAAATGCAGCGTCAGACGGGTTCTGATCCTTTTCATGCGTCTACCTTCACCAGCTTATAACCAAGGCCGCGGACCGTCAGCAAATACTCCGGATTACCGGGGTCCACCTCAATCCGCTCACGGATTTTACGGATATGCACCATCACCGTGTTGTCGTCCCCAAACCCGTCGATTCCCCATACTTCTTCATAAAGCTGAGCTTTCGAAAACACGATGCCGGGATGCTTGCACAGAAACAGCAGCAGCTGATAGGCCTGGGCTGGACAAGGTACCTCCTCCCCGTTCACAAGCAGCATTCCTGCAAATTCATCCAGCACGAAACGGCCGAAGTCATAGCGGCTGCGGCTGTCCTCCAGTCTTGCTGGAGCTGGCGCGGCCACGCTTCTACGAAGCCTTGCCTTCACCCGGGCGGCAATCTCAAGCGGATTAAACGGTTTGGTCACGTAATCGTCTCCGCCGGTCGCAAACCCTGTCAGCACATCGAGGTCCGAGGTACGGGCCGTCAAGTAAATGATGTGAGCATCGGAAGCTCTGCGGATTTGGGGACATAAATCGAATCCCGTCTGGTCCGGCAGCATCACGTCCAGCAAAATGATATCTAACGAATGCCGCTTAACCAGCTCAAGCGCTTCTTTTCCGTTATACGCAGTATAAATATGGCGAAAACCTTCCTTGCGGAGAACCATTTCTATTAATTGGACAATTGCCTTTTCATCATCGACCAATAAAATTTTGGCATTATACATCCTGAAACCACCTCAGATGCATTGTACCAAATCCATCTTAATTCGAGCTAAACATATCTCCGGCCGTTTAGTAAATGTTAAGCTGGGCTTTATTTCCGGTTTAATGCCAATTGCTACACTTTTTGCTGAGGTGATAACGTTGAAAAGCAAAAGAATACGTTTGATTGATTGTTTACGGGGGTTTAGCCTGCTTGGCATTTTGCTTGCCAATATGCTTATTTTTCAGTACGGAATGTATGGAAAAGAATTTCTGAATCTATTTCACGTACCCGCAGCGGAATTGACGGCGCATAACATTGTGGTGTTGCTGGTCGAGGGCAGCTTTATGCCGATTTTCACCTTTGTCTTCGGGTTTGGCATGATCATGATGAAGGAGGGTCTGAACGCGAAAAGCAGAAAAGCCGGATGGCCTTTGCTGCGCCGATTCGCCTTGCTGATGGTTCTTGGCATTCTTCACAGCACCTTTTTGTGGGATGGCGATATTCTGCTTTATTACGGTTTGGTCGGAATCCTGCTCCTCATTTTCATGAACCGCAAGCCTAAAACGCTGCTCGTATGGTGCTGCATCTTGCTGACGTTGACGGGACTCATGGGGCTGGTTCCGGAAAACAAAAACGATAAAACGGCACAGGCGACGAATCAGCGGATGGAGGCATACGTCCAAAAAACAGTTACGCTTTATGCCGAGGGAACTTATGGGGAAATCAAGCACGACCGGAACACGGCCAATCCAATGGGAGACCGTCCTTCACTCGTACTCGTTGCGTTAATGCTGGCTCCCATTTTGCATATGCCTTTATTCCTGCTCGGAATGTATGCGGCCAAAAAGCAATGGTTTGTCGACCCTGAACTGAAACGCGGCATGTACCGCAAAGGGATGCTGATTTTCCTGCCGCTTGGACTCTTATTAAAATCATACAAACTTCTGTTTCCGGAAATGATCGGTGCAGGAACCGGAGTAATGCTCGGCGGATCCCTGCTGTCCATTGGCTATATCATGGCTTTTGCCCTGATCTATTCCAAATACGCCCCTTCGCGGCTGTTGGAGCGTTTTGAAGCCGTAGGGAAGCTGTCGCTGACCAATTATCTGATGCAGACCGTCATCTGCACGACGATATTTTATGGATACGGTCTGGGCTGGTTCGGCAAAATCGGCGTCATCGCCGGCTGCGGGTTGGCGCTTCTAATCTACATGATGCAGATGTTTGTCAGCAGCTGGTATATTACGCGCTTCAAATCCGGACCGATTGAACGCGTCATGCGCATGTGGACCTATTTCTCGCTGAGCGGCAAGGCCAAACGGAAAAAGGCCCCGGCTGCGGCGGCTGAGATGTAAAACCGTCCAGAGGGACCAGAATTGCAGCGACCCCGGAATTCAAACGGGATGATGCCCCGGATCTTCGCGCTCCTTCAAACACTCAAAGCATTCGAGCGTCTGATCCTCCAGCACCGTCCCGTTCAAAAATCCGTTTTCGTAGGCGCGATCAAAAAAATAATAGACCCATTCGATTTGCCGAAAGTAGCGTAATGACGGGCATTTCCCGTGCAAATCCGATTCACAATTTTTTTGATCGCGCCTCAATAGATCGCTTTGCCGCAGCTGCGGCAGTTCCCGATAAACTCCTGCATGACGCTAACCTCCCGTTCGGGTATGAATGATTGGTTGATCCAAGTGGCTTATCGTCCTCTAACCCGCCCGAAAACAAGGGATATAACAAATAATATCAGGAAAATATAGAACAACACCTTCGCAATGCCGACCGCGGCGGATACGATGCCGAAAAAACCGAAAATCCCCGCCACAACAGCGATAATCAGAAATAACAATGCCCATCCTAACATAATTTCTCACCCTTTTCTGTTTGAGGTATGGTTCGATACTTTCTTGTAACCGATCTTTTGGTAGTTGAATCCGAAAGAAAAAACAAAAAGACCGCAAATGCGGTCCTTACATGGACTGTCCGGCGTCTACCGTGATGATCTGTCCTGTTAGAGCCTCCTGCTCCAGTATGGCGCAGATCATGCGGGCAATATCCTCTGGCTGTGCAACTTTCCCCAGCAAAAGACTGCCTGCAAGCTGCTGCATTTGCCCTTCGCGGCCTTCCCACCATCTGGTCAGCACCGCTCCCGGTGCAACGCAGTTAACGCGGATATCCGGAGCAAGCGCCTTGGCTAAGGAACGCGTAAGACCATGGACAGCCGCTTTGGAGACGGCATAAGGCAGCGACGAGCCCGTGCCCGTGATTCCGGCAATGCTGCCCAAGTTGACGATGGCTCCCTGCTTTTGCCGCTTCATATAAACCGATGCAGCACGCGTACAGTAAAACATGCCTTTTACGTTGGTCTGCAGCAGCGCATCCCATGCCTGCTCGTCCACGGACTCCAGATCATCCATCGGAATATGACGGGTAATGCTTGCGTTATTGACCAGAAGATCAAGCGATCCCCACTTATGGACAACGGCGTCCACCATGGCTTTGACCTCTTGTTCACGCGACACATCCGCCCGAATGGCCAGCGCACGGCCGCCCAGGCTTTCTATAAGCTGCACCGTTTCCCCGGCTTCAGCGGCCGACCGCGAATAATTGACGGCAACCGCGGCTCCGCGTTCGGCCAGCGCAAGCGATGCAGCCCGTCCAATGCCAGTTCCTCCGCCTGTAACAAGCGCGACTTTATTTTTGAGTTCCATCATGTTCTCTCCCCATTCATTCGTGTCTTATTTGTTAAAGGTTCCGTATGAACTCATCGCTCCGAAGCAAATTGTGCAATCCCGTTGCCGAACGACCAATTTTCCAGCGTGTTTTCCGTCACAACCACCATGACATCCTGCGGTCTGGCACCGGTATCGGCTTGCAGCAAATCGGCAATCCGGGCGTACAATGCCTGCTTCTGGCGCCGGGAACGCCCCTCCCTCATAGTGATCTGGATAAAGATTTGCTGCTCGGATCTAGGGATCCCCAAATAACCCCTATCGTATAACAGCTCCCCCGGAGCATGCGCAGTGATGACCTGAAAATAATCATCCTCCGGAACATCAATGGTTTCGACCATCGCCCGGTGAACAGAACGGCTGATCATGGACAGCTCTTCCTGTGATTTTCCTTGCTGCAAATCAATTCGTACAAATGGCATTTGAATCCAGCTCCTTCTTGCCTGTTTTGCCGGCAAAGCCATTGTATCTAATTCACTCTTATCTGTATAATTGAATTAACTGAATTCAAAATTCATTTTCATTGAACCATAGGAGGGTCCATGGATCTTAAAGCAATCAAAACCTTCCACCGCATTGTCGCCCTCGGCGGCTTCAATCGGGCGGCGGAAGAGCTTCATTATGCCCAGTCCACGGTGACCATGCAGATCCAGAAGCTTGAAGCCGAACTTGGCATGCGCCTGATGGAACGGGGGAAAACCTTTGAACTAACGGAAGCCGGCCGTCTTTTCTTGGAACAAAGCGCACATATCGTCAGGGATATGGACCAGCTTACAAATATGATGACAGGGCTGGTATCCGGCGAGGCCGGGCATGTCCGGCTTGGAGTCGTCGAACCAGTCGCCAGCTATCGCATGCCGGCGATCCTGGCAGACTTCCTCCGTGATTATCCCAACATCCGCGTATCCATTACCATTGCCGGTTCCGCCGTATTATGCGAGCAGCTGCAGCATGGCGGGCTGGATCTGGCGATTTGCTCCCCGCCCTTGCTGAAAACGGCTTTGTATTTTGAACCGCTGCTCACGGAACATTTTGTTGTTTTGCTGCCTGAACGGCATCCGCTGACGGACAAGGATGTGGTTTCCATCCAGGATTTGCGGGAGCACCGGCTGCTGATCACCTCGGCGGATTGCCCGTACCGGCGCAAGCTGGAATTGATTATGCAGCAGCCGGGAGGACATCCCCCGGATACCCTTGAAATCGGCAGCATGTCCGCGTTGAAATTTTATGTCCAAAGCGGGCTCGGCGCAGCGCTCGTGCCATTGTCCGTCCTGCGTCCCGAACCTCTTGGAACGGTGATCCGGCCGTTAAGAGGCAATGAAGTCGATATGACCTGCGGCTTGTTGTGCAAAACGGCGGACTATCCGCTGCAGTTGGCCGCCGGCCGGCTGTACCGGTTTTTGCAAACCGCACTACGGGCCTGCGATAACCATTCATATACTGCTTTAGGTATGTAGGATGCCGAATATCGTCAAATCCCACATCCATGCAGATCACCCGGGACCACACGGCCCCGGGGATTTTTTTATAGACGATGACCCTAATTCAAATTCACTTCCACCGGATCGGAATTGATGCGGCTGCCCACTGCCCGGATCACGAATTGGTATTTATCCGAGGCGTTGATATTATTTACCGTAAAGCTGTACTCTGTTTTGCCCGGCTCGGCGGCAATATACGTATTCCAATACGTTTTGATTTTGCCGCTTTTTTCGTATATGCGGAAGCCCCTCACAGGTTCGCTGCTCGAAACCGGCGCCTTCCAAGAGATGACGGCTTTGCCGCCGCTCGACTGAATTTTGGCGTTTTCGACTTTAGACGGCTTGGTATCCGTTCGCTTGATGCCGTATTGATCATACAGCTTGACGCCGTCGTCGCCGGATTTTTCATCTTTTTTGGCCGCGGTATATGCTTTGATCTGCAGCACGTCCCCTGAAACGGACACATCCGTAAACATCTTTTTATTCGGCTGGGTATCCACGGCCGCGAAATAATCGTTATACCCGGGATATTTGGTATAAAATTTGTCCCCAAGCGCATTGGACATCAGATAAATTATTCCCTGCGGATTGACGGCATTGCCCTGCGCATCATACGTGATTTGGCTTGTAGGAATCACTTTGTCGTTCAGCATCTGGTAAGATCTCATATACATATGGTCATGCGCTTCGAATACCATGTCGATGCCCATTTCATCAAAAGCGGGCACAAGCACTTTTCTATAAAATTGAACCCTGTCGTCTTCCCATTCCCCCGCATTATCCCCCGCCGAATAAGGACCTTTGTGGAAAGTGACGAATTTCCATTTGGCATCGCTCTTTGCAACAACATATTTCATCCATTCGACTTGGTCGGCAAACTGCTGATCCTGCTTCTTGATGTCTTTGCCGTTGCTCGCGAGTTTCCCTGCATATTGCGAGTTAAAAACAAGGAACAACGCATCGCCGTATTCAAAGGAATACACGGAGCCGTCATGCGTATTGACCACCACTTGCTTCGGTACATTGAAGTGATAATAAAAGTTAGAATTCGGCGTCGTTTCGTCCCCGTCGTAATCCTGAACCTCATGACCGCCTACGACCGGCGCGATCGGAACATTCAGCAGCTGATCCTGCGCAAGACCAAGCATCCACTGCCACTGCTCTTCGAGATCGCCGTTATCCACCAGATCACCCGCATTGATGAGGAATTTCGGGTCGCCGATCGTTTGGACGGCTTTTTTGAATGTATCCGCCCAAGGCTCAAAATCCGATTTACTGGAAGCCTGCGAGTCGGAGCCTACGATAAAGTGAAAAGGCTGAGTGCCAGGCGCATCCGTCGTAAAACTTCCAACCGTGCTCCAACTGTCCGCCTGCCCGCTGCCGACCCGGAATTTATAAGCCGTTCCAGGCGATAATCCGGCTGCCGTTACCTTATGGCTGTAGAACTTCTTTTTCTTATTCGCCTTCCGGTCCGCCTTCGTCATGAAGGTCTGGATCTCTTCGGTCGTCCCTTGGAACATCAAAGCTTCATTTTCGGGAAAACCGCCTCCGGAAGCTTTCGAAGCTTCAACCACCTGTACAACGGATGCGGCCGTTACATCGGTATACCAGGCGAAAGAACGGCTTGTTTTGGCATCCCCGCCCAATGTCATATTGATCAGCTTCGGTACGGAAGGCGTCCCCTGCGTATTCTGTACGGTAAAGCTCCACATAATATCTTGCGTCAGCGGAATATGGTCGTCCCTGCCCTGAATCAGTCCTTTGGGGACTTTGACGGTATAGGTCTGGCCGTTTGCAAAAGACGGGTGTTTGATATTCAGCGTATTGTTATTTACGATTTCGGATGTTACGGACCCGAGCGGTGCATTGTTTTTGTCCACGATGCTCACGCTGTAACCCGAATTCTGTGACACCGGCTTGTTGAACGTTACGGTTACCGGCGCAGACGCAAGCACACTGCTTTCGCCGGGGCTTGGCGTCTTGGACAGCTCAATCGTCGGTTTATCCCCGGGTTCGCCACCCTGCTTCGCCGTTCCCGATAGCCGGATTTCTTTGATCAAGCTGGAACCGGTGCTGCCGATTCCTTGACTGCCTTTGGTATTCGTGTTTGAGCTTACAATCCAGCGGATATACAGCTGATCCTGGTTGTCTGCGGCTGCGGGAAGAGGAGCGTTCACAAGCTTGCATGTGCTGCCTGAGCAGTTAAAGCTGGACAGTGTCATCTTCAGCGAAATACCCGGCACATCTGTCCAGTTCTGATTGTCGCTGCTGATCTGTACTTTGAAATCCCGCGGTCCCGTACCCGAGGATGTCTGCTGTGAGGAGAGGGTGATATTTTCGTAACCTTTGGTGGAAATGCTGGCTAACCAATATTTTTTGCCGCTGCCATTATCCCAGCCCTGATAGCTGATCGAATGCTGGCCGCTGTCATAGTCCTCGAAGTAGCCGCCGACATTGCGGAAGTTTGATGCTGACTTGAACATCCCGCCCGTGGCCGGGAAGGTTCCGTTATTGCCTGAATTCGCAAAAATCCATTCCGCAAGCACGGACGGCTCCGAAGCTGCCGCCGCATCCTTGGTGGTGACCTCTACCGCGGCACTCCGGGCGGATTCCTTCCCTGCTAAGTCATAGGAGGTTACCGCATATTTATAGATCGTGTTGGCGGCCAGGCCGGAATCAGTGTAGGTTAACGCATCCGTACTGCCAATTTTGACGCCATCGCGGTAGATACCGTACCCCGAAACGCCAGCAGCATCCGCCTGAGCCGTCCATATCAATTGGACTCCGTCGGCTGACACCGTTGAGGCAGTAGGCTGGCCCGGAACGGCAGGAAGGTCCTGGCCGGGAGAAGGAGGAGATGTCGTATCCTTGGGTTCTCCCTCCACCTTGATGCCAATCAGTTGGCTGGAACCGAAGTCATCTATCGTAGATCCGTTTGTGCTCTGATCCGATATAACCAGCCATCGGATAAAGAGCTGCGCCCGATCGTCCGCCGCCTGCGGCAGCGCGATGCCGTTTAGAACCGCCGGTTCTTCAGCATGTAGTATGAGATCCGGCAGTTCGGTCCCGTCACCAGTGACATTGATCCAATTTTGTTGATCGGTACTGATCTGTATTCTGAAATCGCGTGGGCTTGCTGTTCCTTTCCCTTGTTGGGATGAAGATAGCGTGATATGCCGATAATCTTTGGTCGAAAGTGAGACCAGCCAATACTTTTCCTGCCCGGCTTCCGAATGCCATCCCTGATAGCGGATTGCCTTGTTGTCGTCATTCCACCCATAATGCTGGCGCGGCGGAACGGGCTGCAGGTTCGATTCATTTTGGTGTATTCCGCCGGTCGCCGGAAAAACGCCCAAATCCCCGGGATTATCGGCGAACTTCCATTCAGCAAGTGTAACGGCAGCCGTTTTCCCCTCCGCAAACGATATTCCCTGAACCGGGAATATGAGCAGCATTACGGCACACAGCAATAAAAGGAATCTCGTTCCGATTTTGTTCGAAAATATACCCATGCGCATCTCCTCTCACATTAAAATTAAAACGCTTTAATTTTTAGTGAAAACCACTTGATGACAGCCGGCCGGCCATTCCCTGTTAAATATACGGATAACCGCAGGCAAACAGAACTGGAAAATGGAATCCGATGGAATCCGTTTCCTGCGAGGATATTCGGCTCCTTCATACATGACACGTCAAACGCAGAATATGATCACTTGCCAATTTGCGTAAAATAACTGAAGATTGCGGAACAAATCCATACTATTACGTAAACGCGGATCGCATCCATACTATTAAGTTAACGCGGAACGCAAGCAGTTTCCTGCCATCTCCCGCCGTAACGGCGGCACAGAAATAATCTGTGCCGGTACAGATGACATTTTATTATATTGTTGCACGGCTGCTCCCGGCTTAGAATAGAAAACATAAGCAGGACCGGTCCTCCACAGCGCGCATAATATTAGGGAGGTCATCATGAAATTTCCAATTCAGCAAAAAGCCATATTGGCAGCGGTTATCAATGCCATCATCATCGGCTTTTCATTCATATTCGTCAAACACTCGCTTTCTTTTGCCGACCCGCTGGATTCGCTGGCGCACCGCTTTACGTTTTCTTTTATCGCGGCCACCCTGTTTGCTTTTCCGGGCTGGTCCCGGCTCAAAGCCATGCGGAAGCAAGCATTCGCCGTTATTCCGCTGGCGCTTCTGAATCCGTCGCTGTTTTTCGCTCTTCAGGCTTTCGGACTGCAGCATGCTTCATCCGCTATCGCAGGCATTGTACAAGCCACGGTGCCGGTGTTTACGATGATCCTTGCCGCCGTATTCCTAAAAGAACGCGCCAGCACGGTTCAACTGCTGTGCACGCTTCTGTCGGTGTCCGGAGTCATCCTTGTTTTCGCCGTTCCGGGCGTTGGCGCTTCTTCCGCCAGTTTCTTGGGCATTACTTTGATCCTGCTGTCGGCATTGGCGCTGGCCGGTTATACAACGATCGCCCGAAAGCTGACACAGACGCTGCGCCCGAAAGATTTGACTTATATGATGATCCTGTTCGGATTCATCGTTTTCAACCTGATCGCTCTTGTCAAACACGGAGCTGCGGGCACCATAGGAACATATTTCATGCCGCTTCGTAAACCGGGTTTTATCGTCGATATGGCATATTTGGGCGTGTTATCCTTCCTTGTGACTTCATTTTTGTCCAATTTTGCGCTTTCGGTTCTCGAAGCGTCCAAAGTCAGTGTGTTTGCCGGCTTGTCCACAGTCGTGACCATCGCCGGCGGGGTACTGCTGCTGCATGAACAGCTCGGCTGGTATCATTGGGTCGGAGCGATCATGATTGTGTCGGGAGTCACAGGCGTGAACCTTGCCAAGAAAAAGCTCCCACCTGCACAAAAGTCTGCAGAAACTAGTTAATAACTTGAATTATGAATCCATTTCATAATGAATAATATTACAGGTATTTGAACAGCGGCATTATGAAGTGGTGATTTAGAAAAATAATACAATTATTACAAATTCGACTATTTCGCAGGAGGCGGCACAAAAAATGACGGGCTGTTCCATCTGAAAAGTTGCAAAAGCGCATCTATTTTAACGTTCCAGGCAACTATGGCTAGAAAGCTTGCAAAAGTGCATCTTTTCCCCGGTTTATAGGCATAAGCAGACGATTCATGGTCAAATGGATGTACTTTCGCAACAATTTTGCATTTCACGCTATAAAATGCCTGAAAAGGATGCACTTTCGCAACATTTTCTATTTCACATGATCAACTGTCTGCAAAAGCTTGCGCCCTGAATCCATTTCATAATGGATTCATATCGAGTATTTGAACCTGGATATCGAATGTTACAGTTGCGCCCCCCCAAAATCTTCAACATGAAGCTGCATGACCGAGGTCAACATATATCCATTCACATACACGTAATCACTACCCGTTCCAGTCACTCCGCAAAGTAAACAGGTCTTTCAGCGCTTCCGTCGATAGTTCGGTAATCCAGCTTTCCGTGCTGGAGATCACGTTATCGCTCAGCTGCTGCTTGCTTTCCAGCATTTCATCAATGCGTTCTTCAAGCGTACCGAGAGAGATAAACTTGTGCACCTGCACATCCTTGGTCTGACCCATCCTGTAGGCCCGGTCTGTCGCCTGGTTTTCCACGGCAGGATTCCACCAGCGGTCAAAGTGGAAAACATGGTTGGCGGCCGTAAGGTTGAGACCAACGCCCCCGGCTTTGATCGACAGGATAAACACGCTAGGCTGCTCCTCAGGCGGCAGCGTTTGCGATTGAAACTGTTCGATCATCCGGTCGCGGGCGGACTTGGACGTGCTTCCGTTCAGGTAAAGCACTGGCTCCTTAAGTTCTTGCTGCAGTACACGCTGCAGCATCTCTCCCATGCCAATATACTGGGTAAAAATAAGGCAGCGATCCCCCTCTTCGCGCAGTTCCCTTACCATGTCCAGCAGCCGCTCAAGCTTGGCTGATCGGCTTAATAGGGCCTCAGTGTTCATAGATTGATCCTCATCCTTCGGATATTCAAAGGATTCCCCTGTCAGCAAAAGCGGATGATCACAGATCTGCTTCAAATGGGTCAGAGCCGATAAGATCGCTCCCTTCCGCTGAATGCCTTCCAGCTTTTGCACACGGTTCATAAGATCGTTTACTGTCTGGTCATAAAGGGCTCCCTGCTCGGAGGTCAGATGAATATAGGTTTTCATTTCGTTTTTTTCAGGCAAAGCAAGCTGAATAGCCGGGTCTTTCTTCTTACGGCGCAGCATAAACGGTTTGACCAGCTTCTGCAGTTGCTGCGTCCGTTCTTCATCCCGTTCCTTTTCAATCGGCTGTATGAACCGGGCGCTGAACGCCCGCAGGTTTCCCAAATACCCCGGGTTCATGAAATCATACAGGGACCAGAGCTCGGATAACCTGTTTTCGATCGGCGTTCCCGTCAGCGCAATGCGATGCCTCGCCGGGAAGCTGCGGACGGCAGATGATTGTTTCGTCTGGGCATTTTTAATGTTTTGGGCTTCATCCAAACATAACGATTCCCAGGCAACCGCTTTGAGAATATCCTGATCCAATGTCGCCGTCGCATATGAGGTCAATACGATATCCGCATGCCGGATTTCCCGGCGGAAGGCTTCCTCATCGGAACGGCGGCTGCCATAGTGCAGCATCACATTCAAAGAAGGAGCGAACCGTCCCAGCTCCTTCTGCCAATTTCCGAGTACGGACGTTGGGCAGATCAACAGAGATGGCAGCTTCTGTTCTTCTTCCCCACCGTTTTCCTTCAGATGCAGTAAATACGTAATAAATTGTACCGTCTTCCCCAGACCCATATCGTCTGCTAAACATGCCCCTAATCCGAACCGCCGCATAAAAGCAAGCCAGGAAAAACCGTCATATTGATAATTGCGCAGCTCGGCTTTGAGTCCTTGCGGCACGGCAAGCCGCGGCCATTCCGAACGCTGCCCAAGCTGATTAAACAGTTCCATGAGATGCTCATTCAGCTCCACCTCAAGTTCAATCCGGGTTGAGTTTTCATTCGTTTCATCTTCCTGCGACTGGTCTTCCTTCCCGCGCTGCGCCCAGTCATCTTTTTTCTGAAGATGCAGCTGCAATACATCCTGAAAGGAAAGGCCCTGCTTCCGGTCCATTCCTTCCATCATCTGCCCGATTTGTTTGATCAAAGCGGGATCAAGAGTCATCCACTCTCCCCGGAAACGAACCAATCGCTCATTGCGCGCCACCAACTCTTGAAACTCGGATTCTGTCAATTGGGTTTCGCCAATGGCAATACGCCAGTCGAATTGAATGATCGAATCAAGTCCAAACAGGGAGTTGCCTCCGCTTTGACGTTTATCATCGCCTTCATCCGCACGTACTTTGGCCCGAAGCTTCGGTTTCTTCCGGCTGGCCGCTTCCCACCATGCAGGCAGCAGCACCTGCCATCCGGACTCCAGCAAACGCCGGCTGTCCACCGTCAAAAACTGCCACGCGGCCCCATCGGACAACGGTTTACCGAGCAAATCATCGCTGTGACCTTGCTCTACAAAGCCCGGCAGGCTTGCTCGCAAATGATCACCCCATCCCGCGGAGCGTTCCTTCACATGGAATGACCATGAATCCGGCCATACGCCCGATACATGCCCATCAGGCCCAAGCCGGACCGGAACAAGCACCGACGGGTCAAACTTATCCTGCAGAACCAGCTTAAGACGCCATGCAGGGCTGTCTTCATCCGGTTCCAGCAGCTGCAAAAGCGGCCGGAATGGGGCCATATCCGCTTTCCAGCCTATTGAAATCAGCCACTCTTTTTCTTGGAGACCGCCAGTCGCGGCTCCTGAGGCAAATAACATCGGATATTCCCTCCGCAAATCGGTAGCCGCGCTTTCCGTCCCATAGCAGCTCTGGAACACCAGCGCCGAAAAAGCCGACTGCAGCCCCTGGGCAAACTCCGGACGGCTGCGGTCGATTCGCTGCCGGATCTGATCTTCCATTAAAGATCGATCCCAAGTCCACTGCAGCTTCCCTTCCCGAAAGGAAGCGAAGCTAGGAATAAACCGTTTCTCGCAAACGCAATCTACAAGCGTCGGAGCAAGCCGGAGCAGAGCTTCCGCATCCTGATCCCACTCCCATGTAATATGATGAAGCAGCGCCCGCTCCGCAAAAAAAGGAAGAACCTGCTCGGCGGGAAGAACGACAAGCTGGACGCCCTGGCCCTGCATCTGGCGAATCTCCAGCTCCGTCCCGTAAAACGACGCTTCATGCCATGCAAACAAACGCTGCTTCAAATCAAGTCCCGGTACGCTGCGATGCGAAGAAGACGATCCGTAAATCAGCGCATCACCATATGCACTTAAACGAACATGGACTGTAATCGCGTCTGCAAATGCCAAATATGAGCTCATGAGATCAGCTTTCCTTTCTGAAGCTCTTCCTGCAAGGCGCGCAGCCTGCTGTGGCGATTGGCGAACATGGCTATATACTGTTCCCACCGCTCTTCCCGCTTCAATTTTTTATACAGCTTGGATAAACGCTTGAGCAGTTTCACCGCAGCTTTGTAGGCTTGTCTGTTTTTCAGGAGAATATATCGTTCAACGGCCTGGTGATAAAAAGGCAGAAGCAGTTCGGGCGCATGCTTTTCAATCGGCTGAAGCACGCTGACGCGAAATTCGAGCGGTTCCTTCCCCGTGCTCAGCTGTATATCCATCCACTGCCGCCATCTACCGTAGGTTAACAAACTATCCTCATAAACCTCTTTTGAGTAAGGCAGCATGCCCGCGAGCGTCTCCCACATCCGGTCTTCACTCTCAGGTAGATGCCGGACAGCCTGTTCCCAATACTCCATGTATTCATGCAGATCGCCCCTTTTGCGGCTGCCCAGCATCGGTCCGGTCTGCACAAGCCATTCCGCAAAACGCGGCCAGTCTTCCGCAGCCGCCAAACCTTTCGGGAAGGAAAGAAGGAATCCATGCGGAATGATAAACTTTTTCCCTGCCTCCTGAAGCCACGTCCAAGCCTGCCGGTCCTCGCCCATCAGAAAATGGATTCTGCTTTGCGCCAGCATCCACGGCAAGCGGGAAAGAGTCTCTTCAAGCTCCTCTTCCGCAGATTGCAGCTTATGCAGCTCTTCCGAACATAACGTCGTATCTTCCAGATTGGGATACAGCCATTTACGCCAAAACTGGTCGTAAACCACAAATAAATAGCTGCAGCTATTCGGCCCCGTCAGCATCTGCCTGCGCAAATAAGCGAGAGTTTTGAGCATACGCGGCCATAGTTCCGGTTCGCTGCGGATCGCAATGTCTTGGTCGAATATATATCCCATTGCCTCCTGCAGATCGTCTGCGGCAACTTGGGTGTGATAGCCCAAATACGTATGGGCATGAACAGGATGCTGAACCGGCTTAGTCAGTTTAATGAGCAAAAACAGATGGGCATGGAGATCAAACAGCTGTTCCAATGCAGGAGGAAGCGCAGGCTTCAAGGCATAAATCGCCTCAATGGCCTTCCTCGCATACTGGACATTCGTACTGCCGAAGTCGAGCGGCGTTATGCATAGTTTGAATAAACCATGCCATTCGGCAAGACTCATATCGGGAATGCGGCTTGCCTTTGCCTGCAAAGCAGAGATGGTATCTCCCTTTCCGGATGCGTCCACCCCGGTTGAGTGTGATGACTGCAAAGGCAGAGGATGCTTTAATGCCGCAGTCGCATGAGCATTCACGATGGCATGAATGGAGCGGCCCATCTGGCTGGCATAATCCAGCAAAACGGCAATCATATGCTTGCAAAACCCTGAATCCGGACAAGAGCAGCGGCTTGCGGATAACCTATGGGTATCGAGTTCGACCTTGTGTTGGTCATCCTCTTCGACAAGGGCCGCCACATGCCCGGTATCCGCAATACCGGTTAGACGAACACCCCCCTGTTTATAACATTGAAATCCGCGTTTGATCGTGAGGTCGCTGAATTGCTCCCCTACCGACTGAATAAGTTTCTGCCACGTTATATCATCTATGGTTTCATTTGAATTCATTATGATATCGTCTCCCAGGTGCTAAACCCATTTTTCATAGGCCGTATGGACGTTTTCGATGGAAATCAGCCCTTTTTGCAGCAACGGGTTCGGAACGATCCGGTTAAATTTGCGAATCTTCTGATTAACCCCTTCTAGGCCGGTTTCCAGGTCTTTAATATGACCCGCCTGCTTCTGATCGGCCAGATGTTTGATATCCGCAGCGATTTCTTTCCGCAGTTCGATCCAAGGCGGCTGATAATTGGCATTTCTCATCACGCTGGTCAGGACATCTCCCTGTTCGATTTTTAGAGGTTTGCCTTTGCCGGGCAAATCGTCAAAACCCCCGTTTTTCGCAAATTCGTCCACAGCCGATTCGACAAGACTTCCCCTCCCGGACATATCCCGGCAGTTTTCTCCGGCGTTCCCTTCTTCTTCCTGCCTTCCGGCCTTCTTATGATTAAAATCCATACTTCCACCTCTCCTTTGAAAAACGGATGATCAATCATGAATGAAAAATGGTTGCGCAAGTTATAAGCTCATTGTAGCATATGGATTTAACCAGACCGAAAAAAGAACCCCATCTCATGCCCTTCCAAGGCGGGGTTCTTCTGCAGCTTAATCGATATAATTGGACACTTCAACCAAATTCCCATCCGGGTCCCGCACATACACCGAAATGATTCTGCCTACGGCTCCCGTGCGCAGCACCGGTCCTTCCTCGATCGGGACGCCAATCCCTTCAAAATGCCGAACGACTTGTTCAATGGGCGCCTTTGTAATTAAACAAAAGTCCGCCGATCCGGGAACCGGCTTCCTGGCCTTCGGCTCAAATTCCTTTCCGACTTCATGTAAGTTGAATTTTTGCCGTCCGAACAAAAGCGCCTTCCGGTTGTCGCCAAATTCAACCACTTCCATATTCAATGCCTTTCGATAAAAATCAATGGTCTTATCTATGCTTTTCACCGTAAGGACAAGATGATCCAAGGATTCGATTGTAATCATCGTTTCACTCCTCCCGCGTTTATTCCGGCTGCTTCCCCGCTGACTTGACTTCATACCATGCCGTGACTAATTCACGCCTATAACCAGCAGTTCCTCGCCAAAAGCTTTATAGGGATTGCCTTGCAGCATTTTTTCCTTTTCGGTGATAGGTCTGACGCCTTGACTATGGACGTGTCAATAATTGATGCCGCAGCAACCATTCGTACAACTCAGGGTTATCATAGGTTTCGCTCCAGGAGTCATGATTGGCTTCCGGATAAACCGTCAGCTTCGCATCGCCGCCTATCGATTGAAGCGCCTGCACCATCTCTTCCGATGCAGCCAAAGGGACCACATCATCCTTGGCCCCGTGAAAAGCCCAGACTGGCGTATCTTTGAGCTTCCCGGCCATCTTCGGAATACCGCCGCCGCAGATGGGAACCGCTGCTGCAAACCGCCCCGGATTCTCGGCAGCCAGCTGCCAGGTTCCGTAGCCGCCCATGCTGAGTCCCGTTACATAAACCCGTGCCGGGTCCGTGCCGTAATTGGCCATGACCTCATCAAGCACCTGCATCACGGCATCTTTTTCGGCATTCCAATCGGAGCCTTCCGGGCATTGCGGCGATATGGAGATAAAAGGAAATTCCGGATCCCGTTCGGCAATGAGTGGTATGCCGTGAATTTTCACCAGCTCTATATCGCTGCCACGCTCTCCCGCTCCATGAAGGAATAGAATGACCGGCCATTTTTGCCCACTATTCGGGTCATAACTTTGAGGGATATGCAGCAAATAATCCAGCATCAGCTTCTTGGTTATTTCTTTTTCCAGCCTACAGACTTGTTGACTCATCGGTTCATCCCCGCTTTCTTGATCTATTTCGTGCAATCAACCATCTCAAGCTTTGCATGTTAATCCTTCCTCATTATTACGCCATCCATAGGCCATATCCTTCTTGCTTTCAGCAGGTGCCTGCCCATAGAAAACAAAAACCACCCTTTTGGGTGGCTTTGGAAAAGCTTAAAAATTTTTGTATCTTATCCCTTGAGCTTAAATACGCGGACTTCCTTCTCCAAATCATCAGCCATTTTTTGCAGCATCGTCGCCGAGCCGGCAATTTCCTGCATCGATGCCATCTGCTCCTCAGATGAAGCGGCAACGCTTTGCGAATGCTCCGATGCGTTTTTACCGATTCGGGCAAGCTCTTCAAGCGAAGCGGCAACTTGCTCGCTGCCTGCGGACATTTGCTGGGCGGAGGCGGATACCTCATGCACTTGTTCATTGACGTTTTGCAAGGAATTCACGATTTGATCAAATGTTTTGCCTGCCTGTTTGACCGATTCGGAACCGCTGGCCACCTGATCCATGCTGGCATTCATGGCTGTAGAAGCCCGATTTACATATTCGACAATTTCATTCAGCATGCCGGAAATCTTCTCGGAAGACTCCCCTGACAGCTCTGCCAGCTTCCGGACTTCCTGGGCTACCACCGCAAAACCTTTGCCGTGCTCGCCTACTCTGGCCGCTTCAATGGAGGCATTCAGCGCCAGCAGATTGGTCTGGCCGGCAATATTGGAAATAATAGCAACGATCTGCTCGATCTCATAAGACCGCTCCTTCAATTCATCCAAAATTTGCACCGTATCCGAAACCGTTGTTTGAATGCTCTCCATCCCTTGCACGGACTGCCGCACAACCTGATTGCCTGTTTCCGCGTTTCTGGCAACCTCCTGGGCATGTTCCGACAAACGCGATGAATATTCCGCGATCCGCTGGATCCCCACCGTCATCTCTTCCATTGCGATCTGGCTTTCGATGGACGACTGCATTTGCGTCTCCGAACCTTTGGCAACTTCCTGAATCGAACGGGTAATTTCCTCTGTTGCCAGCGAGGTCTGATCGGCACTGGCGGCCAGCGTTTTGGAAGACTGGGTCACCTTTTCCGAAGTCTGCTGAACGTTGTCGATCAGATGGCGGATATTGCCGATCATCGTATTGAAATTAGCCGATAAAACGCCCACTTCATCCTTGCTCTTAACCGAAGCCTCTACCGACAGATCCCCTTCCGCAACCCGGATGCTCAGTTGGGACAGCCGGGCAATAGGCCGCAGCGCGTATCTTACCATAAAGATCGTAAAGATAATAAACACGACCGCAACCGCTATGCCGACAACGAGGGTTTTGAAGGCTATGCTGCGCTGTTTATCGGCAATCATTGAATAATCGAAATCAACGCCAAAGACACCAATCTTCTTGCCGCTGGCATCTTCGATCGCGCTGACGACACTAACCCATTTGCCGAACTCAGTGGTATACACTGCGGAAGTGGCGTAGCCCACCTTGTCCATCTCATCGAGAGCCGCCTTCATTGCCCCTTTGGCTTCATATTTGTCTCCTGGCTTTACTCCCTTATCATATAACTCTTGGTTGGCTAAAATGAGCGTCATGTTTCTAACGTCACCTTTGGACTCGCCGTCATCCATATAGATGTAGCTGTTGGAAATTTTCTCGTTTTTTTTCATGCTGTCCAGCTGCCTCTGAACCTGCCGAATATGTTCATCTTTCATCAGTTCATCCGAACCAAGCAGCGTTTTCGCCTTTTCTATATACGGAATGTCCTCAACAATAATGTTGTAAAGCGTCCACTCCATATTGGAGAGTTCCTCCATCTGCTGGTTTCTCAGCTGCACATTAGCTGACGTGGATAGAATGCTTTCCAGCAAAAAAAACAGTACTGATAAAACAATGATCGACTTGAACACCAAGCTGCTTCTTCTTTTCATAATCCATAACCACCCACTCTATGAAGTCCATTGCATATTCCAGACCGCTGTTTTGTTGTTCACATAATGTTCATTGACAAAACCGCGTTTCCGAAGCATAGCACCATGATGATTGTTATATCGTCATTTGGGTGGCCATAAATGAAGAGCATCTCATCTATTTCAATAAAAAAATGAAAACTTATGAAATAATTTGGAATTACGCTGATCCCACTAGAAAATTCATTCTAGAATAAGGTTGTTTTCAAACCGAAATACCTTCGATATGCCAAAATGAGGGAGATCCTCGTCACTTTCCGTGTACCGGTTCGAAGTCAAATTCGAAATTGTTTTTCTCCAGAAATTTTGGGTGCGGACATTGTTCTCCCCTTCGGTCGTAAAAAGCATCCATTTACCAGGAAACAGGTTAAAAATACTTACTGCCGCCTGCTCGCCCACGCCTTTACTCCGATAGGGCCTCATTATAAAAAATTCATTCATCATAAACTCGCTTTCATCCACCAAATAAGGCGGCGTGGCCACCAGCCCAAACCCTGCCGGGAGTCCGTCCACCCGGATCAGGTATGGGAATAAAATATTTTCCTTCTGCCACCAAATATCAAAAACCGGGATCTGCTCCTGCAGTGTTTTGTAATCATCGCTATCTTCAAACACGCCATATGCATTTGGCATTGTTTTCCTGATTTCGGCCAGGTCATGTAAATAAAGCGGGTATAGATTATTAATAATGAATTTGTCATCCAACGTGCTTAATTCAACGGTTACATTCATCGCAATTCCTCCTTCATAAGTCCGATTATATATGCCTTAGGAAGCGATAAATATACCGAAAACACTGCCTAACCGAACACATCACAACAAAATAACCCCACAAAGCGGCCGATGCTTCGATACAAAATAACCCCACAAAGTGGAGCCTATGCTTCGATGCTTATTCCAAATACTTTGCGGGGACCCCCAAAAAAACTTATAAATTCTATACTGCCAAAAAAACCGTACAATCCGAGGATTGTACGGGCTAAACTGCATTACGATTTGGAATATATGATTTTTTTGACCGTGTCATAGGCTAAACCAAACTGGGATGAAAGCTGTTCGATGGACCGCCCCCGCGTATATGCAAGGCGGATTTCCTCATTTCTCAGGCGTAAAGCTTCCCTGCTCCCGGAACGTTCCCCCCAAGCTTTTCGGGCGCCTTTCATAGCAGGGATATAAATCCAGTCCCCTTGTACATACTGCTGCAGCTCATCCAACAGCCGCTTGGGAAAAACGGCTTCGGCATTGATATATTTCATTAGCTCTGCTCCTTAATATCTTTATTTTGACGTTAAGGCAGCAAAGTCTCTATGACGGTATGAATCCTTATTTTTTTAGACCGGAAGGGGCGGTTCCTGATCTGCGCTGCTCCATGCAATTAACCGCCGCGGCAACGTCATACAGACTTTGCATGGAGCTTTCCCTGAAACTGTTCGCGTATCTCACGCTATAATCCCTCCTGTTTACCGATGTTACTCCCGAGTGTACAACAAAATTCAGGTTCGATCCAGTTTACATTGCCGTTTCTAAAACCCTGCCATCTGAAATCCTTTGTCTAAGAAATGCGAAATTCACCCCACAAAGTGACGTGTAGCCTTTGAAGCTTATTCCGATTACTTTGCGGGGACCCTGGAAGTTTATACTTGATATGTTAAAAAAGCCGTCCCCATCCGCTGTTTGGAGACGGCTTTTCTCATGATCTGTGCATCTTTAACGATAAATCGAATCATCAAGGCTGATGCATCAAAATTGCTTCAAGTTTCATTTACTTATGTAAGATTGATGCCTGCACCCTCTGCTTAGAAAGAAGCAAATGTTCCCGGGGGAGCCGGGGGTGCGTCAAGCACGTATTGCGTCTTGCTGGAGTAACCCCAAACTATCCACATAATAATGTAAACCGGAGCCAGGAAAATACAAAAAAGAACATGAGCCGAGTTTTTGCCGAATGCATTCAGCAGCCTTACCTGCCAAATGATCGCAAACACGACGTTCGCAATCGGCACCAGCATGATCAAAATCCACCATGCGTTCTCCTTGATCAGCTTCAATTGCAAGATCGTGTTCAAAATCGGAACGAACGCAAACCAGGCGATATCGTCTCTCCCCGCCTTTTTGGCGAGTTGGAAATACGCGCCGCAAATCACAAGATAAATCGCAACATAAAGTACAATCAGAACTCCTACCAATGAAATACCCCCAAAAATGTAATGACGTTAAAAATGCACCTTTCCTAAATTCGCCATATATTTCGGAATTCCTCCTAAATTGTCCCTATTTAGACATGAAACTACATCTTGGGACGGTTGACTTTTATGGAATACCTTATACGAACATACATAAAACCCCCGCAGCAAAAGCCGCAGGGGTTTCGATCAAACCCGTTTATTTTTATTTTAACGCCATTGCAGACGCTTGTTGGTTATACCATTTCACGAAGTTGTTAATAACGGAATCCAGGAAGATCACTGTTGCTTCATCCGTGATATTGCCTTCTGCATCCATTTTTTCGTGAACGACACCCACATATACTTCATTGCCTGGAAGCAGCGGAGAATTGACCCCCGGCGAGAAGAGAATATCGCGTAGATGCTCTTGGGCGTGGACGCTGCCAAGAAGACCCATGGATGCCCCCATAATGAAGGATGGCTTGCCTACCATTACACGGTCTCCGCGGGACAGCCAGTCAATGACGTTTTTCAGAACGCCGGGAATCGAATAGTTGTACTCAGGCGTTACCCATAAAACGGCATCGGCCGCAGCCACTTTTTGACGAAGTTCCTGGACAGCAGCAGGCGGATCATTTTCGATATCCTGGTCATAAAAAGGAATGTCGCGGAGGTTCAAAATCTCAACGTCCATTTGTTCCTTGTATTTGTTCTTAACATACTCCGCAAGCTTCCGGTTATATGAATCTTTACGGATGCTTCCTACCAGTGCTACTACCTTCATCTCTCTCATTCCTCCTATTGGGATTTATTTATCGGTATTGCAAAAGCCAGGGCAGCCAAACTCCTTCCGTACGTTGTCACGCACCTTCCCAAGCAGCCGCCTGAGTTCGGATGTTTCCTCTTCCGTCAAACCTTTGCTTAACGACTCCCGCGTGGCAATACTGATGGTGTTCACGACCTCTCTAAGCTCCTTGGCTTTATCGGTAAGGTACACCTTAAAGCAGCGCCGGTCATTCGGGCATCCCACTCTCCGAATATATTCTTTGCCTTCAAGGCTGACAATCATTCGGGTAATGCTGGATTTATCCTTCCCGAGCTGCCGGGCGATGCAGTTCTGCGACATCCCTTCCTCTTCAAGCAGCAGAGCCAGGATCAGATACTGTTCCGGGGCTAATTGATAGGGAGCCAGCTGATTTTTCATATACTGCGTGATCTCCAAATCAACGGTATGAATCAGAACCCCAATGTTGTCGAATACCCTTGATACCACCCTATCACCTCGTTGGTTGATATAGCAACTGTTGACGTAAACAATTATCTGATGTCCGCCCAGTTTTGTCAAATACTTCCGATCTTTTGATGTGTTGACAGCAAAAAATCCCCTGTTTGCCATGCTTCGCTCGGGGATTTTCATTCGTTATTTCATCTGCCCGATCGACAGACTTAATTTATAATTTCCGTAATCCAAAATCTTATCCAGCAGCTCATTCAGCTCCTGCGGCGAGCCGATCCGCACGCGCATCCAATAGCAGCCTTCGCCGCTCACGCGATGTGCTTCAACTACCTGCTTATGCTGCTGCACGAAGGACTGAAACTGTTGATGGGCCATGGGAGATTTCAAAAAAACCGTTACAAATGCCTGTACGGACAACCCGATTCTTTCCGGATTCCAGCGCAGCGTATAACCTTCGATTACTCCCGCGTCCTCCATTTTGCGCACCCGTGCGCCTACTGCCTGCCCCGTCAGGTGAACGAGCTCGCCGATTTCCTTAAATGAGCGGGTCGAATCTTCAATCAAATGCTCTAAAATCCGCAAATCCACTTCATCCATCGTAAATTGATTCACTTTTCATAAATTCCTTTCACCGTGAAAGTTTCGGCCGATGTTTCGTTTCACCATGTTATGTGCTCACATGCCAACCGCATTTATAATAATAGCAGATCGACAAATTCCAAGCTAAGGGGTGTCATGACATGAAGATACAACTGATCCGCAACGCTTCATTATGGCTCGAATATGCAGGCCATAACTTTCTTATAGACCCGATGTTCAGCGACCAAGGGGCCAATCCGCCGGTGTTCAATACCGCAAACGACAAACGGAATCCGCTTGCTGCGCTTCCTTTGCCTATAGAAACGTGGGTACAGCCGGATGCCGTATTGTTAAGCCATTTACATCCGGACCATTGGGACCCGGCGGCAGTGGAGGCATTGGATAAGACAGTACCGATTCTGTCTCAACCTGGTGAAGGGGATGCCGTACGTAAAGACGGTTTTACAAACGTGACGGAAATGGGCGAAAGTATTTCTTTTGGAGATATAACAATCTTTCGCACATCGGGCCATCATGGCATCGGCGAAATCGGCAAGTTAATGGGACAGGTATCCGGGTATGTGTTCAAAGCTGTAGGCGAACCAACCCTTTACATCGCCGGTGACACGATTTGGTGCGATGAGGTAAAACAGGCTCTGGATGAACACCGCCCTGACATAACCATCGTTAACGCAGGCGGAGCCCAATTTCTGCAGGGCGGTCCGATCATCATGAACGAAGACGACGTCGTAAGCTTATGCCGCTATGCCCCTTACACAAAGGCGGCTGCCATTCATATGGAAGCGATCAACCACTGTTTTACCACAAGGGCAGACCTGAAGGAACGGCTGCTTGCTGAAGGGCTGGAAGATCAGGTTCAGATTCCTCTGGATGGCGAGTGGTTTTAAAACAGAGATATCGGAGAGCAATAGGGTTATGCTTCGCATAACCCTATTGCTGCAGCGGCTGCATAACTTTTGCGATACTGGCTGTTATACTACGGCTAACTCGTAAATATACTGCTCTCCGATGATTCCTTCCCTTCTTCTTCCGGTATCCCGAAATCCTACTTTTTCATACAGCTTCTGCGCAGGAATATTTTTATGATTTACCGCCAAAATCACCTCATTGTATTCCGGGAACTCGTTTTGGACGAAGTCCTGCAATAAAAGCATCGCTTTTTTGGCATACCCTTTTCCTTGTTCAATATGATTAATCGATAATGCCGTTAACAAAATGGCTTGCGGGTTATCGCTATAATTCTTCACTCTTTCGCTCGTATGAAGCAAAAAAAATCCTACGGGCTTCTGTCCATATGTGATGACAATCGGGTGTTTGCCTTCATCCGCCTCCAGCACTTCAAGCGGCAGGGCCGTAAACCGTGCTTGTTCGTCAGGAAGCCGGAATGCCGCGAGAGTTTCTTTATCCTTTTCCGTATACCTATGCAGGCTGAGCTGATCAATTGTGCACGACACTCGAAGTATCCCCCTTTATTTTGTCCCGAAAATTTGATTCAGATGATGTTCCATGTGATCAACATAGTCGTCGATTAGCCATTGCAAGGTTACCGTTTGCTCCTCGCTTAAAAGAAACCCGTTTGTCAATTGATTTTCTGGAGTTCTCTCCCACACGGCCGCAATCTGCTTGTTTAAGCTCACCCAAAAACTTAAAATATGCTCGAACGGAAGCTCCTGATAATTCATCAATCGCACCCATTGATCCTGATCGTATTTGATGATTGTGTTCGGCTGTTCTTCATATTGGGCCCGTACAAATCTTTGCAGATTGTTCAGCGCGGAGTCGCATAGATGGCCGAGTATTTCTTTTCGGGACCATTTATGCGGCTGCGGCCGTTCGGATATTTCCTGTTCCGACAATCCGCCGAATTTTACAGGAACCTCTGTCATCCAAATGTTCAGACGATCTAAAGCTGTTTGCATAACGTATCCCTCCCCAATGATCAATCCTATATAGTCTGGTTCATATTCCTATTTTACCTGTTTTTTTGCAAGACATGTTATCCGGATCCTTCAAGCCAAAAAAAGACCTGCCTCAGAGTTCTGAAGTGCAGGCCTTTTTCACCAAAGGTATGAATCAAAAAAGTCTTTTTACAATGCCGTATGATCAACAAGTGTCTGAATCATCACATCCCAGTCATCTATGTGAAGCTCATGCCCGGCCCCGTTCAGCGTCACCAGCTTCGAATTAGGGATAACTTCCGACAGATGGACGCCATGGGCATAAGGAATAATCGGGTCTTCCGTGCCATGAATGATCAATGCGGGCACATCGATTTCATGCGTTCGCAAAAGATACGTTTCCCCTCCGGAAACGAGTGCATGGTTTATCATGCTGGCCGGATTGAGAGAGCGTTTCGCTTCCTTTTCCGACAAAAGCGCTACTTTCCGCTCGTCGAAAGCACGCTCGGAACCCCTAAGAATCTTCCATTTTCCTAATGAAAATGCCGTTATCGCCTGCACGTCGGACCAATCCACATCTCCTGAATGCGCAAAAAACTGCTCTACCTTTTCTTCCATCAGAGGAAGTCCAGGCGCAAAATTGGATGACGAGATTAGCGTTACGCTTAGAACCCGCTCCCGATGCCGCAGCGCGAGAATCTGTGTCAGCATCCCGCCCATCGACATGCCGACGATATGCGCTTTTTCGATTCCGTATCCATCCAGAACCCCCATCGCATCATCCGCCAAATCTTCAAACGAATATTCAGGTTCTCCCGGCGTATAAGTGACCGAGCGGCCTACGTCGCGGTTGTCGTAGCGGATGACGAATCTCCCCTCGTCCGCGATCCTTCTGCAAAAGTCATCCTCCCACCAAATCATTGATACAGAAGCACCCATAATCAGCAGCACAGCCGGATTTTGGGGGCTACCGAAGCTTTCCGTACAAATGTCCACGCCGCGTGTTTTTACAAATCGTTCCGTCATTTCATATCCCTCCGTTTACTTCTCATTGATGAAATAAAAAAACACAGGCCTTCGCCTGTGTTGGTATGCAGTAATCGGGAATGAAAGTATCGGACGCGAAACATACTCTATGATCACCAGTCTCAAACGAGCTGACTGCATAGAGCTTCCGGCTGCCGTATGTTGATCCTTTTTCCGATTACTGCGCCAAAAAAGCACAGACTTCAAGCAAAACCCTATTCGCTTAAAGAGAAACCGGAAAAAAAATTAACACACGTAACCCCTCCGTTCGTCTGAATTGCCTTTATATTAACACAATGATAGATGGCTTACAAATATTCCTCTAAAAAATGCACTATCCACTTTTGCTGCTGATCAATACTTCAACATCCAGCTTGTTCAGCGCTTCGATCCATTCCTTGGAGCAGCCGGGATCCGTGACAATCATCGATATTTGCTCAATCGGCGCAATTTGCGCGAATGTCGTAACCCCGAATTTGGAGTGATCCGCAACCAGGATGGCTTCTTCGGTTCGCTGCATCATTTTGCGCGACAGCAGCGCTTCTTCCAGATTGTATTCGGTAATGCCGTCGGCCAGCGAAATTCCTCCCGCTGAAATGAAGGCTTTATTCACTTTAAATTGACCCAGCAGCTGATGGGCGATGGCCCCGGTCGCCGCTTGGCAGCTCATGTTGACCTCGCCGCCGGCAAAAATGACTTTTCCTTGAAACCCGTCGAGCGCACAGGTCAAAATCGGCACGGAATTCGTAATGACGGTCACGTCGGCCCGATCCTTCAGTTCACGCATAATTTCGATCGTTGTCGTTCCATTGTCCAGCAGGATGGTCTCCCCTTCTCTCACGAGAGAAGCCGCAAGTTTTCCGATCGCCCGTTTTTCGCCGCTGTGCATCTGGGATCTCTTGATAAAGGTCGGCTCGATCCGTTCGGAACGGGTCTGTACCGCACCCCCGTATACTTTGCGCAGCCGTCCTTCCTTTTCAAGCCTGTCCAAATCCCTGCGGATCGTCTCCGTTGAGACGTCAAACAGTTCCGCCAGGGCATGAACCTGCACTTTTCCTTCCGTATTCAGCCGGGCGAGAATCGTTTGACGTCGCTCTTCATAGGTTAGGGACATATCAGCATTCCTCCTCACCTGTGCAATTCCAATTGCTTTCGTGTGTTTTTTTGTTGTTTTGTTTCAGTTTATTCGTTTCGAACAATCGTTGTCAAACGACAAAGAGAACGTGTCCTAAAAAATATAGCGAAATCTATGCATGTCCTTCGAGCATGATATCTAAAAAAGAATTGACAACATTTTACGCAGAGCATACAATCAACATGAAAACAACAAATTTAATTATAAAACAACAACATTACAACTTTAGTTTTTACAAGGAGGAAATTTTTCATGAGCCGCCAATTATCTTTCCGGCAGGATGGAACCTTTACGATTGTACAATTCACCGATCTTCATTGGAAAAACGGCGAACCCGAAGATTACCGCACCCGCTCCCTCATGGAGATGGTCTTGGATGAGGAAAAACCGGATATGGTTGTCTTTACGGGCGATGTCATCTATACCGGTCCCGTTTCGCCCGGCTACACCGAATGCCAGAATCCGGAGCAGGCCTTCCGGGATGCGGTCGGCACGGTCGAACAGCGCGGTATCCCATGGGCCGTTGTTTTCGGCAATCATGACACGGAGCAGCACATCACCCGTGAAGAACTGATACAGGTTGTCATGACGCATAAGCACACCTTAGCCGAATCCGGACCAAAGGAAATTACCGGTGAAGGCAATTATACGGTCGAACTTGTCGATGCCGAAGGAAAGCCGGCGGCCAATCTATATTTTCTGGATTCCGGCAGCGTGTCGCCGCTGGAGCATGTTCCCTATTACAACTGGATTCGACGGGATCAGATCGATTGGCTTGTAAAAGAATCGGAGCGGTTGAATCCTGACAACCAGGCGAAACTGCCTGCCCTCGCCTTCTTCCATATACCGATTCCGGAATATCAGGTTGTATGGGATACGCAAACCTGCTATGGCCATAAACATGAACCGGTCTGCTGCGCCCCCGTCAACTCGGGATTGTTCACCGCTCTCCTTGAGATGGGCGATGTTGTCGGCACGTTCTGCGGACATGATCACGTGAATGATTATGAAGGCATGCTGCATGGCATCCGTCTTTGCTACGGTCGGGCAAGCGGTTTTAACACTTACGGCAAAGAAGGATTCGAACGCGGCGCGCGCGTGATCCACCTGAAATCGGGAGAAGCCGGTTTCTCCACTTGGCTGCGCCTGGAGGATGGTTCGGTTGTCAGCAAGCAGCCTGTTCATCAACCCGAAACAGCCAACGAAAAATAAATATTAAGGAGTATTAGCATCCATGCTTTTACCTATTCTGCTTGTTCTTGCTTCCGGCATGGCGCATGCCGTATGGAGCATGTTCACCAAACGGAGCGTGAACAAAGGCGTTTTTTTATGGTCGATCATGATGATTCCTTCCGTTCTGCTGCTTCCGGTTCTGGTAGCCGAACTATGGCGTCATCCTTTGTCGTGGGGCGCGTACGGGCTTCTCCTGCTGTCGGTTATCCTGCAAGGATTGTATTCATGGCTGCTGTCCAAAACGTATGAGCTTGGAGATCTGTCGCAAATTTATCCGATTATGCGCGGGACCAGCACGCTTTTGGTTCCGCTGATCGGCGTCGCTTTCCTTCATGAAACGCTGACTGCCTTCGGATGGCTCGGAATTTTATGTATGATTGCAGGCTTTTTCCTGCTAAGCGGTATGGGCCGAGGCGGCAGCAAGAAAGACGCCCGGCCCCAAAACCTTAAGCCGTTTCTGCTGGCGCTTTGCGTCGGCCTTTGCACCACCTGTTATGTATTCGTGGATAAATTAAACCTGGAAAATGTTTCGCCCTTGGCTCTGCTCGAAGTAACGAACATCGGGTTTGTGGCCGGTTTGACACCGCTTGTGCTCACTTCCGGCGCGTTGCGGCAGGAATGGAGAACAAATCGTTCCACCATTTTCCTGGGAGCCATATTGAACCCCGGTTCATACCTGCTTTTCCTGTTCGCGATGCAGCAGGCGCCTATGGCCCATATCAGTCCATTGCGGGAGATCGGCACCGTGTTCGCCACCTTCCTTGGCGTCCTCATTCTAAAGGAGCAGCAGGGACTCAAACGGATTTTATCTTCCATTGTGGTTTTTTCCGGCATTCTGTTGATCGGGATGCTCGGATAGATACAAAAACAACCCCACAAAGCGGAGCCCATGCTTCGAATCTTATTCCAAATCCTTTGCGGGCACCCCAAAAAACTTATCCATCCTGCAATCACCAAAAAACGGGCAAGCCGAAAAGGCTTCCCGTTTTTTAATGGCTTAAAATGCACAATGCATTATTTTAATTTCAGCACTTGGGCTTCGTAAGGGCGTAGCTCCAATCCGCGGAGATTCGCTTCAGCCGGCCATTCATAGTTGCCGATGAGCTGCTCTGCCCCATTATATTGCACGTTGTCCGGAAGATGAAAGGTTACCGGCTCCGCGAAGAAGTTGAGGATGATGAGCAGCCGTTCTTCCCCCAGAGTCCGGGTATACGCATAGATACGATCATTTTCCTCCAAGAGAAGATCATATTTACCGTAAACGATCACTTCATGCTGTTTCCGAAGTTCAATCAGACGGCGGTAATAATGGAAAATGGAATCCGGATCTTCGAGCGATTCCTTGGCGTTGATATGCACATAATTCGGATTCATTTTCAGCCAAGGCGTCCCTGTCGTAAAACCGCCGTTAGGCGAGTCATCCCACTGCATCGGCGTACGGGCGTTATCCCGCCCTTTGTAGTAGATCGACTCCATGATTTGCGCTTCGGAACGTCCTGCTTCGCGATACTCGCGGAACATGTTGAGCGTTTCAATATCCTTGTACTCTTCAAGCGTGTCGAAACGGACATTGGTCATTCCGAGTTCTTCGCCTTGATAAATATAAGGCGTTCCTTGCAAGGTATGCAGCAGAGTGGCCAGCATTTTGGCCGATTCCTTGCGATATTTGCCGTCATCCCCGAAGCGGGACACCATGCGCGGCTGATCATGGTTGTTCAGGAACAGACTGTTCCAGCCCTTGCCTTCAAGCTCGTACTGCCATTTGCTCATGATTTGCTTGAAACCTGCGAGCTTCCAAGGTATCACATTCCATTTTGCTTCAGGACCCGAGTCGATATCCATCAGCTCAAACTGGAAGACCATGTTCAATTCGCCCCGGTCCTCACCGACAAAAAACGAAGCCTCGTCAGGGGATACCCCTGGTGTTTCCCCGACAGTCATCACATCGTATTTGGACATGACTTCCCGGTTCATTTCCTGTAAAAATTCATGAATGCGCGGACCGTTCATGAAATATTTGCCACCGTCGTTGTATTTGCCTTCGCCCGCTGCATCCGGCAATCCCTCAACCTTGCTGATCATATTAATGACATCCATCCGGAAGCCGTCAATGCCTTTATCCAGCCACCAAGTCATCATGTCATAGACTTCGCGGCGGACCTTCTCATTTTCCCAGTTCAGGTCCGGCTGCTTCGAAGAAAAGAGATGCAGGTAATATTGTCCCGTCGTTTCATCGAGCTTCCATGCGGATCCGCTGAAGATGGAAGCCCAGTTATTCGGTTCCTTCCCGTCTTTGCCGTCACGCCAGATATAGTAATCACGATAAGCGTTATCTTTGGATTTGCGGGATTCCAGGAACCAGGCATGTTCATCGGAGGTATGGTTTACAACCAGGTCCATAATCAGCTTCATGCCCCGGCTGTGCAGACCTTCCAGAAGCCGGTCCCAATCCGCCATCGTGCCGAATTCATTCATAATCCCTTGGTAGTTGCTGATATCGTATCCGTTGTCGTCATTTGGAGATTCATACACCGGGCTCAGCCAGATGACATCCACGCCCAGCTTCTGCAAATAATCCAGCCGGGAGATGATTCCCGGAATATCGCCGATCCCGTCCCCGTTGCTATCCTGGAAACTTCGCGGATAAATCTGATACACTACGCTTTCTTTCCACCATGTTTTTTTCATCTCTTTTTCTCCTATCCATTTGATCTTTAATGACATACGAGCCATATCCAGGTCCGCTTATGATTTCACCGCGCCTTGCGTTATGCCGTTAATGATCCATTTCTGGGCTACCAGATATACGATGACCATCGGCGCCAGCGCAAGCAGGTACGAAGCAAACGCAAGGTTGTAATCCGTGCTGAACTGCCCTTGGAAAACGTACTGTACCAGAGGCAGCGTATAAGAGTCCGGTTCGCTCAAAATGATGAGCGGCAGCATAAAGTCATTCCAGGTCGACAGACAGCTCAGAATGGCTACCGTCGCATTAATCGGTGCGAGGAGCGGGAAAATAATGCGCCAGAAGGTTCCATACGTCGTTGCTCCATCCACCGTCGCCGCTTCTTCCAGTTCAACCGGAATGGAGCGGATATAACCCACATACACGAAAATGTTAAAGGCAAGCCCGTACACAATATATAAAATAATGATGCCCGGAATATTGTTCATATGCAGATCCGTCGTCAATTTTACGACCGGGAGCATAATGATTTGAAACGGGATGAACATGGCGCTGATAAAGTATAAATACAGGCCTTTAAAAAATTTCTGCTTAATATTCCGTGCCACCGCGTAGGAAACAAGCGAATTGGTCAGCAGAATGAAACTAACGGAAATAAACGTGATCAGCGCGCTGTTTTTAAAAGCGCCGAAGAAATTCGTTGCTTCGATCGCCCGTGCGAAGTTATCGAAATGCAGCCCTGTCGGCAGCGAAAAAATCGACTTTGCCATTTCTTCCGGATTTTTCAGCGCAATCGAAACCGTCATATAAAGAGGGAATAAAATAAGCAGAGACCCAAGAGTGATCAGGATTGTGACGACCCAATTCGTTGAGCTGCGTTTTTTCATTAGGCATCCATCTCCCTCTTCTGTAAAAAGTTAAGCTGTACCACGGAAATGATCACAATTACGATAAAGTAAATGACGGCATTGGCCGATTGATAGGCAAATTCCCCGCCTTGAAACCCGCCTTGATAAATCAGCATGGCAATGGACTGCGTAGCCCGCCCCGGACCGCCCCCGGTAAGCGCCACGATCTGGTCGAACACCATAAGCGAATTTTTCATGGCAAGCACCATGTTGATCGTAAAGAACGAAGCCAGCATAGGAAAAGTAATGGACCGGAATGTTTCCCATTTGCCGGCTCCATCGATGTCGGATGCTTCATACAGATCACGAGGGATCGTTTGCAGGCCGGCCAGATACAATATGGTGTTAAAAGCGATGCCCTGCCATACGGCCACGATCACGATGCCGACCCAGGCCCATTTTTCGCTTCCCAAAATATTGATGGCGAGCGTCTCGCTCCCCAGTGCCTCCCCGATCGTCGGTATGGCGTTCGCAAAAATATAGTTGAAAATATAACCTACGATCAAAACGCCGAGGACGTTGGGCAGGAAATACACTCCGCGGAAGAAATTGCGGAATTTAATCTTTGAATTCAGACCCAACGCGATCAACAAGCTGATGACATTAATCAAGACCGTCACGACGATCGCGTATTTAAAGGTAAACAAGTAAGCATTCAGTACGTTTTCATCCGTAAAAAGCGCCTTGAAGTTCTTGAAGCCTACGAAATCATAACCGTCGCTGTAACCGTCCCAGTTGGTAAAGGAATAAAAGATCCCTTGCAGCGTGGGAAAGGTATGGAATGTGAAGAACAACAGCAAAGCCGGTATCGTCATGCTGTAAAACGCTGCTTTTCTTTTTGACATAGGGCTCCTCCTTTTTCATAGCGAAAACAACCCCACAAAGAGTATCGGAAAGAAGTAAGGGCGCCTCTCACAGAGGGGCGCTTTTGCGGAGCAAAAGTACGGAGTGACATGTGGCCTTCGAAGCTTATTCCGATTACTTTGCGGGGACCCCTTAACTTTCTAATATAGAAGAGAGCGCACAGGCCGCGCCCTCCCCCTCAAAAACTCTACTTGCGGGCCGCCACTTTATCCCATTCCGTATCGAACTGCTTCACGTATGCGTCGATATCTTTCTTTTGCATGAAGCCTTGAATGATCGTGTCGGCTTTGACCGCGCTAGGGATATAGTGATCGGAGAAGTCTTCGATCGCTCCGCTTTCGAATGCTTCATTAAATCCTTGAACGCTGGCATCGGATTGGTTCACGCCTTTGACTGCGGAAAATGCCTTTTGCTGATCGATGAAAGTCTGCACATTCTCGGACTTCAGCAAAAATTCGATAAATTTCTTCGCTTCTTCCGGATGTTTCGTGTTTTTGGAAACCGTCAAAAGCGTATCGACGCCGGAGATGACCTTGTTCCGGCCCGCATCATTTGTGCCAGGGAACGGGAATACGCCAACCGAGGCATCCGGATTCGCTTTCAAAATTTCCGGAATCGCCCACACGCCTTGCAGATACATTGCAGCTTCGCCTTTGGCAAATGCCGCATTGCCGTCGTTGTATCCCTTGCCGTACATATCCTTTTCCGCGAAATCCATGAGCTTCAATTGCTTTTCGGCTACTTCGCGGAATTCGGGGCTGTCGAATTTGGTTTTCCCTTCGGCACGCTCCCCGTAGAAATCAATGCCCATAATTTCCGTTGACAAGGAGTTAAATGGGACCAGCGTCGTCCAGGAATCCTTGATGGTCAAATAGAAGGGCGTTTTGCCTGCATCTTTGACCTTTTGCGCTGTCGCTATCAGTTCGTCCCAGGTTTTCGGAATTGAAAGCCCAAGCTCTTCAAACATTTTTTTGTTATAAATGACTCCGCTCGCATTCGCCGTAAACGGAATGCCGTTTACCTTTTCGGAACCGGTCAGCTTGTTCATCATGTTCAGATATGCGGGCTGGATATTCCCGGTTAATCCGCTATCCGAAAAGTCGGCAAACACTCCGCTTTTCGCCAACTGCGCATAGGTGTCGGTCGCGCCGATGCCGATAATGTCCGGTACGTCTTTTTTGGCTACGCGGGTTTTAAGGACGGTTTCGGCATCCGGAGGATTCACCTGGGTCACTGTGATATTGGGATTGGCATCGTTAAACTTTTTGACCAACTCATCAAAGGAAGCTTTGGCTTCGGTTTTATTCTGAAAAAATTCCAGCTTGATCTTTCCGTCGTCTGCAGCATCTTTTTTGCCTCCGCAGCCAGCCAGAGCCATCGCAAATAATGCGCTTACAAGTACAATTGAAATCATCTTTTTCTTTTTCATCGTTTTGACCCTCCAATGATTTTATCGTTAAATGAAAGAGTAAACGTTTACTGTATGGTTAAAAAAAATGATGTCTTCAGAACTTCTACTGACCACCCCCTATTTAAAATTCACTTTTTTGATCATGAAATTATATAATTTAAACTAATGATTGAGCAGATAAAGGCAGCCGGGTGAAATGTATGGATAAGATTTTGAATAGTAAACGTTTACTCAATTATTGAAAAAATGAGCCTTTGAATCAATTTCATAATGGATTACGGAACTTGAAAACATCTACATCCAGTTGAATTCAGGCATCCGGCGACATGATGAAATTGATGATCTTCAAGGCAATTTTCGAACGGTTTGTCTTTCAACGATGTAATGACTAACGATGCTGCTGGACACCTGCGACGTGTTTTCTATTAATGCTATCAGTTTTTCCGTGGCAAGCCGGCCCATATCTGCAAGCGGTTGATGAACCGTCGTCAGCGGCGGGTAAATCATTCTGGAAATGTTTAAATCATCATAGCCGATGATCGATAGATCATCTGGGATCTTCAGCCCTTTCTCAAACGCAGCTCCCATGGCCCCGACGGCCATTTCATCACTTGCGGCAAACACGGCCGTGAATGATGGAGCTTCCGCCAGCAGCTTATGCATGGCCTGCCTTCCGCTCTCATAGCCAAAATTCCCGTAAGCGATCCTGTCTTCATCAACTTCTATTCCGTGATCGGCAAGCGCCTGTTTATAGCCCTCCACACGCGGTGTTCCGGCGATCGGATCGGTTAACGTGCCACTGATCATGGCGATTTCGCGATGTCCGTTCCGAATAAGATAATCCGTTGCCTGATATGCGGCTTGGCGGTCATCGACCTTGACGTAGGGAATCATATGCTTATGAGTCTGCGTGTTGACCAGTACCACCGGTACCCTCATGTCATTGAGCGCCTCATAATACTCATCCTTCAAAAACTCGCTTGTGAACACGATTCCGTCGATCTGTTTTTCCCGCAGCACCTGCAAATATTTCATCGTTCTTTTGCCGTCTTCGGCCGTGTTGCACACGATCACGCTAAACCCCTTTTCATGTGCCGCATCCTCAACGCCATGCAAAATATCCGATGAAAAGTTGCTTGAAACATCGGGAAACAATACCCCGATCGTTTGCGTCCGTTTATTGATGAGTCCACGGGCAATCGCATTGGGTTGATAACCAAGCTCCTCTACCGCCTGCAGCACCTTTTGCTTTGTTTTGTCCGAAAAGCCTGTAAGGTTATGAAGCACGCGGGACACGGTGGCAACGGATACATTCGCTGCTTTGGCCACATCTTTGATTGTCGGGGGATTCATTCACATTACCTTCTTTATGCTGCAAATTAGAAAAAATGAGTAAACGTTTAACTTGTTACCGAGTATAATGTTCTACGTAGCGTTTGTCAATGATTTTACGTTTTCGCAAACGCGAAATAAAATTGTTAACATTATAAAATTTTACCCTGCCCTGTTGGGTACAAGGGATTATGGATGCGTATAACAGTATCATATAGAATATTGTTAACCACGAAGCAATTTCATAATGGATTTATATCGAGTTTGTGGACCTTGATACAAGAGCATCAAATACATATGATCTATATCCAACTTGATTTCAAACAGCAAGCGGCATTATGAAATTGACTCACGTGAAAATAATGGAGGACATCATGAACCTGAATGAAGGCAATCGCAAAAAACTCGAGAAACTGATCTCCGAACATCAATGTGACCATATCTCGGAATATCTCCTTGAGAATACCCGCCAAGGAATCCGGTACAGCAAATCGGAGGTTGAAAACTACGAAGCTGCCGGTCATTCCAGAATCGGAGGAGATCCCGATCTTCCTTCCCACACCGAATGGCCCGCGACTACCGACGGGATACCGATGACTTTTGTGGCGCAGCTGAACCTGAACGATTTGGCCGGACAGGCCGATACTCCGCTGCTTCCCAAAAGCGGCATGCTTTATTTCTTCGTGGGTGTGGATGAACCGGCTTACAATATCGAACACCATGTCATCCATGTACAGGCGAATGAGCTTGCTTCCGTCAAACGCCGCATGGCACCGGAAACGACAGCCTTGGAAGAACAATTTAACGGGTATCGCATTGAAGCCCGAACGTCGCTTGAACCGCCGAACTATGCCTATGCCGATTATGACGTGATTGAGAGCGATACGTTTGATTATGACGATTATGAAGATCTAACCTTTGCGATTAGTGAACATCAAAACGAGGATATCGCCACGATGTTTGGTTATCCGACGGATCAGCATGGAGACTGCGAACATGAAGCCGCCTTGATGATTTTAACCGGCCAAGATTATGATTATCATCCGGAGCAGGCGCTGCGGCAAATAACTGATCATTTTGCGGGAAATCGGGACAAGGCTGAGGAGGAAATACAGGATACGCTCATGCTTTTGGAAATCGAAAGCGATAACGATGTCGGATTCTGCTGGTGGGATGCCGGCGTGCTGCATTTTTTTATCCGCAAGGAGGATTTGCTGGCAGGCCGCTTTGACCGCACCTATTGTTCACTTTATTCAAGCTGAGAAAGAGCAATATCAGTAATAGCCAATAAATTAGGAGGCGTTAAAACTGGATACGAATGAAATGCTTGAACAGGAAAAAGACTTCGGTTTTGCCCGGGTGTACGGTGTGGAGCTAAAATACAAGCAGCCGCCAAAGCTGGACCGCAACATGCTTTACGAGAAGATGGAACATTACACGGGTAAAGTGGATCGCAAAGAACAGCAAAATCCAGACACTGCGGGACTTGCTGTGTGGGAAGCGAACAATCAGGAATTGCTGCATTTTTTCCATCTGAATTATATGGTTGAATACGCGCAAGGCGAAATGCCGGCGCAAACCAGCCTGGTGGATACGGAAAGCCGCCCGGTCACGGACTATGAAACGGCCATTCAGCAGTCCTGGCATTGGCGGGAGGCAGCTCAAATCGTGAGTGAGTGCGAGCACTCGCTGCTGTTGATCGACATGATGGCATCGGGACTTGATCCCAAATCGCGGCTGCAGCTGTTTACCGGTTCCCTGCGGGCGGTGCTGGAAACAGCGCCCTGCGACGCAATCTATTTCCGGGAAAGCGACAAGCTCGTCGAGCCTAGCGCTTATCTGGCGGCGATTGAAGAAGGTGAGCTGTTATATGGTGCGCTGAACATACGTTTTTATAATGTTGAAGGCACCGGCAGCGGCCGCCCGGAAGGTCTGATGGATTCATTGGGACTCGCCGCGCTGGGCATTCCTGATGTTCAGTGTCATTATTACGATCTGGAGCCAGATGAAGTAGCCGGTAATTTGCTCAATATCGCCTATTATTTATTTGACCGCGGAGACGTTATTTCCGACGGGGAGACGGTTGGTTTCACCGAAGAGATGCGCTGGCGCTGCGAGCACCAATACGCGCTGGCCGCGCCGCACCGGGTTGTCATCGATATAGATCCGGGAGAGCCTTATTATGCCGGCAGACAGGGCGCAGAACAGTCATAACCCCTACTAACCCCTACATCCCGTGAGCCTGTTATGTGCAGTTTTATATCAAATAGAGAAAAACCAGTCTTTCGCACGGAAAATCGTGCGTAGACTGGTTTTTTATATGCATTCATGCGATTGAAGATAAACCTTGACTCACCAAAGTCTTATTGGGCTCGGTCCCCGTCAATAAATCCCGCTTTGAGCAGCATTCGGTACAAAAGCGCCGTCGTTTCGGCGCGGGTTACCGGTTTCTGCGGATGCAGCGCATTCCCGTCACCCTTCACCAACCCTCCGTCAATGGCGATCCGAATAGCTTCGCTTGCCCAATTGCTAATTTGATCATGATCCGTGTAACGTTCCAGATCAACCATGACTCCGGCGGCATTTGTTCCCGGATGGCCATTCATCAGCTGCATCGCCCGAACGATCATCACGATCGCCTCCTGCCGGGACACCGGCTGATTCGGTTTAATTGCTCCATCCTTGAAGCCATCCATCATGCCATTGGCTTTCATGGCTTCGATCGCGCCGCTGTACCAGCTTGATTCAGTTACGTCTTGGAATTCCCGACCGCCCTCTTTTTCAGGCAATCCCATGGATCTGGCAAGCAATGCGGCCAATTCAGCTCGTGTCATGACAGCCTCAGGGGCGAATCGGCTTCCGTCTATGCCTTGAACAATCATTCTGCTGTTCATGTCTTCGATATCGGCCGCAGCCCAATGACCTTGTATATCCGTTAGCTTCGGAGTTTTGTATATCAGCACAAACGCGCCGTTCGTGAAGCTGTGAATGAAAGCAGCTTGGCGCCCATCCACTTTAATGAATTTCGTCGGCACCGGACGTATCCCTTGCTTAGGGTCCCAAACTGCAGCCGTTGAAACTTTGGCGTTCTCGCCCGGCAAGTAAACGACCCTCTCCACGAAATGTTTGAAGCTGGGGACTTCTTTTTTGGAGCCGTGATTCTGCACATACATATGAAAAAGAACCGGCTCACCTACAAGCTGTAAATCTCCTTGATCCGCCGCCTTTTGCAGCCCGGTCACCGCTTTCGCTTGGCCAGGTTCAATCGTGATTTGAACTTCCCCGTCCTTTGTCCAATCCGGCTCTTGCTTCACTACTTCGGCCAAAGGCAATCGATATTGGCCTTCCTTGGTCTTCAGCATGATTACAGCCTTCTCTCCAAGGAGTTTCGCCGTTTCAACGGGGATCCGGAAAGCGACTTTGCCCGGCTCGTTAGCGATGGAAACCGAAAGCTCAGAGTCTGCAGCGGAACGTGCATCGAGTACCTTTTTTATTGTTTTGATATCTAAAAGAACTTCAGTGAAGTTCGTCCCATTGGCTGCTGGCTGCCGCGAGGCAATGCCGGATACCTTTTGCTCATTGATCCAAACCGCGATCGGGTTGCCGGATGGCGCAGTGTTTGATGGAAGCTCGGCATTCGGAGCTCCCCCAGAATAGGAACCAGAGCTGGGGCCTGAATTAGGGCTCGGACCAGGGCCTGGATTTGGGTTTGGGTTTGGATTGGAGCCGGGTTCCGTGCTTTCAGCTGAACGAACCACGGTGAGCGTATATGTTTTAATGGAGCCGTCTTGTGCCTTGACCTCAACCTCAAACTTGTTGCTGCCAAGCTGAAGGGGATACTCATCGGTTAACGTTCCGCCATTTACCTCTACCCCATTCACGGAAACGGCAGCGTAAGTATTCTCCGCCTTCAGTATCATTTTTACGCCATGTACCGGATATGCCGCCCCGACCGAATAATTCGTTTTTTCCGGATCAAACTTGAAGTTTACCAATCCTCCTACTCCTGTCAGCTGCCAAAACGCCAGATTCGCGTTGCTGCTCCTCGGAACAATATTTGCGATTTCGATCAGGCTAACGTTCGCGTTGCCTGCCGCATCGCGCACATAGATAGAAAAAATCCCGTTTTGCTGTACGGTGAAATGATTCTCTATTTCCGTTCCCTCCGTCTCGAAATAGGAGACAGGATGATTTCCTTCAGCCCATTTGATAGCCGATATGCTGTTGAACTCGCCATAGGCGGCGGCCTTTACCGTAACCGTAACACTTTCAAATGTCGAGGTTACGGGATCCGCTTGCAGTTCAATACCCGGAGGCTGCTCATAAGTAAATTTGATGCTTACGGTTTGGTCCAGCGTCACGCCGCTGGTTTCCTCCTTTGCAAGAAAAGTCACATTTTCCGCCGCCGTATTGGTAACCTCAAATATGGCAAGTCCGTTCTCATCGGTCACCCCATTGACCTCATGAATAACGGACCGCCCGCCATCGTCTTGCAGCAGCACCCGTTTTCCGGCGAGCGGATGATCAAATTCATCATTAAGTTTGACGGTAATCGACGCTTTACTGCTTCCATCCGCTTGTACGACAAGATCGCTGGCGGTCATTGTCGAATGGGAAGCACTTACCTCTCCCGACACGAACTGCACATTCGCCGTTTGCTCCACCGCTTGGCCGCCGATGCTTGCGCTGATCGTCGCGGCGCCTACCGTCGTTGGAGCCGTCAATATCGCCGTGTACGTTCCGTTTTGGTTGTCCGTTACTGCACTGACGATACCTGCCGTCGCAGTAATGACAACATCAGTCCCGCCGCTTGTTACGTCATTTCCCTGCGCGTCCTTCAGCTTCACGCTGATCGCCGTTTGGCTTGTCCCGTCTGCAGGCAGAAAAGAGTCCGCTGCTTCAACCATACTTGTTTGAAGGGACGGCGGCCCTGACAAGAACTGTACGCTCGCCGTTTGCTCCATCGCTTGGCCGCTTATGCTCGCGCTGACCGTCGCGGTGCCTACCTTTGTTGGAGCCGTCAATATCGCCGTATACGTTCCGTTTTTGTTATCCGTTACGGCGCTGACGGTACCTGCCGTTGAGGTGATGGCAACCACAGCGCCCGCGCTTGTTACGTCATTCCCCTGCGCATCCTTCAGCTTCACGGCGACCGGCGTTTGGCTTGTCCCGTCGGCAGGCAAAGAAGCGGCTCCCATTTCAATCATGCTAATCTGAAGTGACGGCGGTCCAGGTACGAACCGCACGCTTGCCGTGTGCTCCATCGCTTGGCCGTCGATGCTTGCGCTGATCGTTGCGGTGCCAACCGTCTTGGGAGCGGTCAGCGTCGCCGTGTACGTTCCGTTGTGATGATTCGTTACGGCGCTGATGGCACCTGCCGTCGTGGTCATGGCAACTTCAGGCGCTCCGCTTGTTATGTCATTCCCCTGCGCGTCCTTCAGCTTTACGGTGATCGTCGTCTGGCTTGTTCCGTCGGCGGCCAGGCTCGAATCCGCGCTTGCGATCCCGCTCTCGGCCGGGGATAACGAATAGTCCGGGACCATATAGGTCTTGAAAGCAAAATCATATCCGGGAGCCGCAGAGGAACCC
This sequence comes from Paenibacillus azoreducens, assembly GCF_021654775.1. Lineage (NCBI taxonomy): Bacteria > Bacillati > Bacillota > Bacilli > Caryophanales > Paenibacillaceae > Paenibacillus > Paenibacillus azoreducens. Next base: position 6,569,600 of record NZ_AP025343.1, read on the forward strand.
CCTTTATAGGGATCACCACCGGCCATGTACCAGCCGAAACCCGAAGGTTGTCCGAATTCAGTGGATACGACCATCCGATACATCGTATTTCTCTTCAAATAAGGCGATTCACCGGAAAAATCGATCGTTGCCCAACCTGACCCGAATGAGGCCAACTCCGCAGATCCCAGCGGCTTCGAAAGATCTCCTTCCTTATATAACACTACCCGAAGAGCTCCAGTCGCACCAAAGCTGTCGAATATATTGAGTTCAATCCTGCCCAGTTTTCCGGTTACGGATGGCGTAAATGTCTGATATTTCGGGTAATCACGATTCACCCAACCATTCCCTTCGGATTTTGTCTGCTCTTGATCCAAGACAGCCGTATCGTCAGCGAAAACAGACCTCTCCCAAGGTAATCCCGACACAATCAATGCAATAATCAGCAGGGCGGCAGTCCATCGCTTCCCCTGTTTCAACACCTTCATCCATGCTCCTCCCAGTCTTAGCTTCGATATGATCGCGATGATGATTACAATCCATATCATTTCATCCCTTTTCATAAAACCAGCGCTTCATTTTTCTACTAACCATGACTTTTCGGGTTTCAGCCCGCAAAAAAGGTGCCTATTCCAACAACGGCTGCCGCAACGAGACAAATGCCGAAAAACCACTTGGTAAATCTTAGGCTCATGCCAGCTCCGTCCCACCAGACCTTGACGTAGATGACAATGCCAAGCAGAACGATGCTAATAAAAGCGATGAAGGCATTCGTCATTTTTCCTCAATCCCCTCCAAATGAAGTAATGGCAAATAGAAGCATAGGTCATATTTTTCAATTCCTTAATACCTAAAAAGGGGTATTTTCCGCAAAAACAGCGTTATGTCTACAAAATCCAACTCTACCTCTATCGTGGTATGGCGTTTTCTGTCATGCGGCTTTAAGATAATCGGTAGGTTTTATATGCGAGGGCAAACCATGAAAGAGAGGGCTAAATGTCGAATATGTTTGCATCCATCTGCACTAATGCCAAACGGAGGATCCTCGTGGTCAACGTGGTTATTCATAGCTTCTACATTCTTGTACTGCCTGTGTGGTATTTTTTGTCCGTATTCTCTGCGCCGAATGTGGGGCAAAGCTGGAATCTTGCGGTATGTTACTACGCTTTAAAACTGTATCCCTACGCCGTAATCGTCATCATTGCTTGGGCCTGGGTATTTTATGAAAAGGGATTTTACAAATGGACCTATCCGCTTAATGCCATTCCCGCGGTCCCTATAATCTTATGTACGGTACTGATGGCTGGTCATATCGGTTAGCTTTCCGGGCATTTTTTTGGGGCTGTTGCATATGGGGCTCTTCTATTAAAATAAATCGTAACTGGAAGTAATGCTGACGTTAGAGGTGTCCGAAAAATGAAAATGAATCATCCCTCAGAGAGCTCCCCGGGCCAATCGGAACATACCACTCGGGGCCAAGATTTTGGAGCAGAACTGGCAGCAGGTGTGACCCTTGAGGAATACATGGGACGGCAAAAGTGTGTTGATCCGGATCTGTTTGTCCTGCTTGCAAGATCGATTGCGGCGTGTATCTTGAAACTGCATCTGAAGCAAACTCTGCATCTCGATCTGCGACCGGAGCGAATTGGCCTCTTCCCCGGCAAAAATGAAACTTTTCTGGTCGATTCCGGGGTTGCCGTCCAATGTTCGGAGTCCGGTTATGCCCTCCCCCAAGACTTCAGCGTTTCTGAAGCCATCCTGCCCTATTGCCCGCCCGAACTTACCGGCCGAATGCTTCGGACGGTGGATGAACGCAGCGATCTGTATTCTCTGGGCGTGATTTTCTATAAAATGCTCACTGGCCGCCTGCCTTTTACAGCCGACGATCCGCTCGAATGGGAGTATATGCATCTGGCGCAAACCCCGCCGCCATTGGCAAGCCAAGGTGCCGAATTGCCTGAAGGGCTGTCCGCCATCGTCATGAAGCTGCTGGAAAAAAATCCGGATAATCGTTACCAAAATGCGGGTTTTCTCATTCAGGATTTGGATAAAATAGGGGATTCCCAGGGTACCTTTCTTATGAAACCCGGCCTCCACGGCAGAGAGTATGAAATGTCCATGCTGACGCAAGCCTTTTATTCCACATGCTTCGGATCAACGGAAATGGTATATATATCGGGCGAAGCCGGCATTGGCAAAACAAGCCTGATGGATGAAATGTTCCGAAAGCAGCAGCATGCGCAGGATTTCTTTTATATCACAGGCAAATTCGAGCAATTATCCATGGAAAGCCCTTATCATCCGATTATTCAGGCGTTCCGCGGATTGATGCGCCATTTGCTGGGGCTGCGGATAGACCGGTCCGAGGAGTGGAAAACCAAGCTGCAAAACGCTTTAGGTTCCAATGCGAACGTTATAACAGCCATTATTCCGGAGGCGGGACTTCTGCTGGGCAATACACCGGCAGCGGAAGAGCTTCAGGCCAGTGAATCGAAAAAAAGGTTCATTTACGCTTTTCGCAAATTTGTGCAGGCACTGGCTTCCAAAGAACAACCGCTTGTCCTGTTTATCGATGACCTCCAGTGGGCCAATTCCTCGTCTCTTCAGCTGCTTCATGCGCTGCTAAGCGATCCGGAATCCCAATATCTGATGATTGTCTGTGCCTACCGCCATACGGAAACGGATGAAACCAGGCTGCCCGGGTATGAACCGGACGGAAATGTAACGGATCAGGCGGTTGTCCGCCGCATCCACCTATCTCCGCTCAGTTTGGAACAGATGAACCGGATCGTCATGGAGATGCTTTATAGCTCCGAAGATACAACGCTGCCTTTGACGGAATTGTTATATCATCGATCAGGCGGAAACCCTTTTCACTTCAAACAGATTCTGCTCCGCTTGCAGGACGATCGTTTGCTTGCATACAACCATGAAACGCGTTCCTGGCAGTGGCATCTGGGCCAGATTATCGACCAAGAACCAAACTTCTCCATCCATGATTTGATTGAGCATAAGCTGCGCCGTCTCTCGCCTGAAGCACAGCGGCTGCTCGAAATTGCTGCCTGTGTGGGGAGCGCGTTTGATCCGCAACTGATCGCATGCGCCTTCAAAGGAAAGACCGAAACCGTAACGGAAGATTGGTCCGCCATTGAAAGCGAGGGCATGATCGTTCCGATGGAAGCAGATCGTTTCCGTTTTGCCCACGACAACATACAGAAGCTGATATATGGCCGGATAGCTGATGGCTCAAAACAGGATATCCACCTCCGGATCGGCAAATGCTTGGACGGCGATAACCGCTGGAATGAAAGTGATTTTGATGCAGTCAACCATTTGAATCTGGGTTCGGGCAAAATGACGGACAAACAGGAAATCCGTCATCTTATTGAGATGAATCTGAACGCGGGAAACCGCGCCAAAGCATCTTCCGCCCACGACGTCGCGCTGGCGTATTTCAGCAAAGGCGTGGAACTGCTGACCACAGAAGATTGGAATCAAATGTTCGATCTCAGCTTCGAACTTCATGCACAAAAGGCAGAATGTCAATATTTATGCGGAAATTCCGAGGAGTGCAGCCGGGAAATCGATTTTCTGCTAGGGATTGCCCGCAATCCCGTTGAACGCAGCAGAGTGCAGATGATCCGGATTATGAAGTACATCAACCAAGGGAGATATTTGGAAGGCACGGCTCTCGGGCTTGAAAGATTGAGGGAACATCGAATTATCATTTCGCCTCATCCGGGTAAATTCATGCTGATGATCGAAGGCATGCGGATCGAGATGCTGCTGCGTGGACGGTATGACAAGCTCGCCCAATTAAAGGAGATGTCGGATCAAGAGCGGATTGCCGTAATGAATCTGATTTTTGCGATCACCCCCTCCACCTTCTTCACCGATAAAAAGATCTTTTTCCTGCTCATGTGCAGAGCCATCCAACTATCGCTTAAATACGGGAATACTCCTGTATCCGCAGCCGTGTATTCCTCGATCGGCATGGTACTGGGGCAAGCGATGAATAAATTCGATAAAGGTTATGCACTAGGCAAAATTGGCGTGGAGCTTTCCGAGAAATACGACATTGCCTCCATTAAAAGCAAAACCTACACGATTTTTGGCGGCGTGTTATGCCAGTTTGCCGGTAACGCCAGCGAAGGCGACGCCTATTTGGACAAGGCCCTCCGCTTCGGTATGGAATCGGGCGATTACGTGTTTGCCAGCTATGCGATGGGAGCGCATGTCAATTCCTTGTACATCAGAGCGCCTTTAAGCGAATTAGCCAGAACGATTGCGGATTATATGACGGTGTTGGATACCACGAATGATGAATTCGTGAGGCAGAATTTTTATTTGTATCAGCGGTACATTCTCGCTCTTCAGGGAAAGACGGCTGCTCCCGACTCGTTTAACGGGAACGGTTTTGAAGAAGAGGAGTTTTTGAACCGCATCAGTCGGGAGGAAACTTCGGCTACCACCTTGTTTCAATACAGCACATATAAAACCCAGCTCTGTTATTTGGCGGGCCGCCATCATGAAGCGATTCGCTGGGCCAAGGAGGCGGAGTCTTATGAGGCCTATGCCACCCACCTGCCTCATCTGCCTGAATGCCTGTTCTACGAATCACTGGCCATTACGGCCAGTTATCCGGACTTACGCCAGGAAACCGGCATGAGGAAAAAGGTGATCGGCAATCTTCGCCGTTTCCGCAAATGGGCTGCTTGGAGCCTGAAAAATTACCATTCAAGGCTGATTCTTTTGGAAGCGGAATATGCGTATGCAAACGGCGATTGGGACAAGGCCGAAGAGATGTATGACAAGGCGATCCGCGAAGCAAGGGAACATGGAGATATCCAGGTTGCAAGCATTGCCTGTGAACGTGCAGCCAACCATTTCTTGAAACGGGATCAACGAAAATCAGCGTTGCATTATTTGCATTCGGCTGTTGAAGGATACTCTCATTGGGAATTAAATATGAAGATAGCGGAATTGGAAGAACGGATGGAAAACCTGCAAAATCCTGCGAATACCGGGCGAGCAACCGAAAACGGACAAGCTGAAACTGTCCCGATAGCTCCGGAACAGGCTCATGGAGCAGCGCTTCTTCCATCTCCCCCTCCATCCTCCGGCGTCGACTTTGCGGCAATTTTGAAAAAAATGCAGTCGGCAGCAAACCCTATGGACATGGATGCGGTGCTGACGGAAATCATGAACAACATAATGAAATATGCGGGCGCAAGCAAAGGGGCCCTACTTGCAACCAGTCATGACACGCTTGTTGTTCAAGCATATGCCGATTCGAAAACTCAGATCATCACCTCGCCTTCAGAGCTGAGCAACAGTGCTCTTTTGCCTGAAGGAATTATTCGGTATGTTTACCGTACCGGGGAAGATGTCCAATATACGGGGGGCGAAGAAAGCTGGTTGATTCATAACCCTTATATCGCCTTAAACCATCCGCAATCCGTTTTATGTACTCCGGTCATCGTTCATGGCATTATGCTCGGGATTCTTTACCTTGAAAACAAGCTGGCCCAAGGCGTATTCACTAAAGCTCGCATGGAATTGCCGCTGACCCTGGCTTCGCATGGCATTTTGATGTGCGTGCTGCAAAGCTTTGCCGAACAAGCTGCTGCAGATCCCGATACGGACGAGGAAACAGCTCCCGTGCCAGGTCACATGGAAGAACCGCTTACGGATCGCGAGCTTGAGGTGCTTGCCTTATTGGCGGCAGGTTTGTCCAACAAGGAAATCGCCGATCAATTGATTATTGCCGTCGGAACAGTGAAGGTTCACGTCAAAAATATTTTTGCAAAATTAAAGGTGAACCGCCGCACGAAAGCAATTGCTCAAGCCAAGGAGCTTAAACTACTGGATCAGACCTCGAAACCGTAACATTCGGTTCATGCGTGGAGACTATCATTGTGCAGCAGGAACTAGAATCATTGGCAGCACTGGCATCCAAGGGCGATAAAAATGCGTTCGGGACGCTGATACGCGCCCATGAAGCTTGCCTTTACCGCATTGCCAAAACGGTTGTTCATTCCGATGAAGATTGTGCGGATGCCATACAAGAGGCGGTGCTAAAAGCATACCGTTCCATTCGTTCGCTGCGTGAGCCGAAATATTTCAAAACATGGCTTATCCGCATACTCATCAACGAGTGCCGTACGCTGCTTCGCAAAAAAAAGAAAACTGTTCCGTTTGCCGAACTTCAGCATACTCCTACCGAATCGGATGATTATGGGCATATCGAAATGATCGATATCGTCAACCATTTGGAGGAAGACTTGCAGGTTGTCGTTACCCTGTTCTATATTGAAGATTTGCCGCTAAAAGAGATCGCCGAACTGCTGGATCAGCCCGTCGGTACGATCAAGTCCCGCCTGTACCGGGCGCGGTGCACGCTGGCGAAATTACTTCATATTCATAACGGCGGTAAAAAGGACCTGATGATCTAGACAAATCGAAAACTCCCCCGAAGCGAAACATGCCGTTTCCTTCTGGGGGAGTTTTTTGCCTAAAGGGATGCAGCCCCTGCCGCCCTCTAGGCCTTGGTTTTGAACCCCTTTGAGTCTGCCTTAGTACTTCGTGGTTGGTTCTTTTACCTTATCGAAGACGATAATGCCGTCATACTGTTCCTTCGGAACAAATTTCATTACCATCGGTTCAATGATTTCGGAGGTCATGCCATCCTCAGCAGCGTACATCGGCTTGAACATCCAGGCGTTGTTTTTATTTGGCGACTTGTGTTTGGATAAATCGGCGAAGGCAATCTTATAACCGCTCTGCATAAACAGATGCTCCAAGCTTCCCTTCGGCATCGGTTTGATCTGAAACAGCTTCTGCGTCGTGATGGTGCTTGCTTGTCCGCTGTTCATATACAGGCCGATAACGTATTCCTTATCCTTCAATTTTTTATTAAGCAGTTCGCCCATGCTGGTAAAGCTGTTAGTCCATTTCCCCTGTTCTTTAACGGCGATTTTGGATGTGTTTTTTGCCAAATGGTCGTTATGCGCCCACAAAATCACTTTTTTCCCTGGATACAGCTCCTTCATTAACCATTCCACGTTTTCAGTCATGATCCGGTCTCTGAATTCATAACTTCCCCTCGTATCGTACATACCCATTTCGATAAACTTGACGCGGTCCTCCAGGGTTTTCACAGCGACTTCGAACAGATGCGGATTTTTCGGATATGCCGCCACCAGCTCTTTTTTATGGTCTGTCATGAACTGGATTAACGCTTTGTATTTCGGTTCGTATTCATCTTTGACTTTCTTAATTTCCTGCTTGACCTGCGGGTTATTGTCGTTATCCAAGCCGTATTTGTTAAGAACCCCATAATAATCGGTCATCGCCTGCATTTCAAAGTTGAAATAGTCCTGCCCCTGCTCTTTGTCTACTTTTGCGATCCACTGCGCAACAAACTGCGTGAAATAACCTGATGTAAACTGCATGTCATAACCGGCCAAATATAGCGGCTTGTCAGTTTTGCTCTGCTTTTTGATATATTCGAACAAGTTCTGTGTCTCTTTGGAATGCCATATCGGAAAAATGGAGCCTTGCATCATCTGTTTTGGAGTCAGCGAATCCATATTCTCATAGGTCAAAAAGGAATCGCCAAGCCCCGACTCAAACGCGATGACATCAAACCCGAGCTCTTCATGCAAATATTTGATCAATCTTGTTTTCATGCTGCTGTATTCGGCGACCCGGTGGAAGTTTTCCCCCAGGCTGACAACGGTTTTATCCTTCAAGATCGGCTTTAGAAATTCCAAATCTTTATAGTCGCTTGATGTGAGAGATTTGATATCTTGAAAATTCCCCTTCATTGCCGCATTGGTTTGCGCATTAGCCGCGGATGTGTTAACCGGCGCAAGCATTAAGGAAATAGCCAGCCCCGCTGCGATCATACCTGTAAAACGTTTTATGGCTTTCATTATTACATTCTCCTCTCTATTTCTTTACATCGTTCTTTCTTCCTCACAACCATCGTAACGGGAACTTATAAAGAAATTATAAAGTCGGGACAAAAATCTGTTCGGCTCTTGTCGCCAGGGCAACAGATACAACTGTACTGAAAAATGCTATTATAGAATCGTTTTCCATCATTTTTTTAGAGAGCACGGGGGGATCATGCATGCAAAAATTTGTCCATCATATCTGCATCCAAACCAATCGATACGAAGAATCATTGCAATTCTACAGGGACGTCTTAGGATTTGAACTGATCAACGAATCGCCAAATTTCCACGGCCGTCATTATAATTCATGGTTAAGACTAGGTGGCTTCTGCATTGAATTACAAACCGGAAAAATCGGGGAAACGCTCCGCGGCGTCGACCGGGATACCGAAGGTATTGTGCATTTATGTCTATGGGTAGACGATTTGGATCGTGAGGTCGAAAATATAAAACAGTGTGGTTGCGAACTTATTCTGAAAAATAATCAGGAAATATATAAGGTCGAAAACGGCAGGTTATGCAAGTTGATCGCACCGGAAGGCACCATTATTGAGCTTCGGGATAATCAGGGAATATAGGGTCAATTGAACGGTCCCGGCTTAAATCATATTTACTTTCCGCATCGTTGAGGTACAATATATGGGAAATTAATATCGTTAAATAACCAATCGTTATGGAGAAATAGATGAGGAATTTTACAAGTGACACGGCCAAAAAAATATTAGCGAATGAAATCAATGTGGAAACGCTGTTAACCCAATACCCGGAGTATAAACAAGAGGTGTTGAACGAGCTGCGCGTTCTGAAAAGCAATCATGAATCGAACATCGTTCAAGCCATTATCGACAAATATACGGCCAGTGCAAAGATGGCCAAAAATAAAATCATGAAAAGCGGCATGAATGAAACGACGGTGAATGCTTTTCTCCCCCATATCATCAAGGCGCGGTTTGCGATTTACCTGCTGGAGCAGTTAAATACGGCGGTGGCAGCCGCGAATGCATCCGACAAAAACGTCAAATTCAATCTTTGGGACGGCATGATTTTGCAAAAGCTTTTGTTTCGCAAAGGATTCGAGAGAAAGCCGGTATCTCTGGGCTTATTTCGTTTGGGCTGGAAATTGGTCATGCATAAAAAGATATTAATGCCTCTCGTCAACCAAAAGGGCATCTATTGCTTCTACTCCAAACCTTTAATCGGGGAGCTGGCCAAACTGATCGGCGGCAAAAGCTGCCTGGAAATCGCCGCAGGAGACGGCACCTTAACGAAATTTTTGAACGAAAAAAATGTAGGCTGCAAAGCGACGGACGACTACAGCTGGCAGCATTATATCTCCTATCCCGAGTTTGTGGAAAAAGCGGATGCCAAAACGGCCCTGCACAAATACAAGCCGGAGGTTGTCCTATGCTCATGGCCTGTGCCGAAGAACCCGTATGAAAAGCATGTGTTTCAAACCGGTTCCGTAGACATGTATATCGTGATCGGAACCCGAAATCCTGCTTATACCGGGGACTTCGATGCTTATAACAACAACGGCAAGTTTACAATGGAACTCAATGAGCGGCTGTCTTCCCTCATCGTTCCCCCGTCCCCCGAAAATGCAGTCTACATATTCCGGCGGATTCAAAAATAAAAAATGGATCCTAAATAACATTCAGAGGCACTGATCGCTCCATCAGTGCTTTTTCTCATTTACATAGAATGATGCTGAATGATCAAACGCGGTATTTATTAAAACAAATGAACTGTTTTTGTAACAATTACAGTATTTTTATATCACAATATCATGATATAATGATGTCGTGATATTGCTGGCATTCAAAAAAGGAGGTGTTACGCATAGTGGATCAATACCAAAAACAAGCCGAGTGGTTGAAGACGCTGGCCCATCCGGTCAGGCTTTGCATAGTAAAAAATTTGATGGCAAAAGGCAGCTGCAACGTTTCCGATATGCAGCATTGCCTTCAAGTTCAACAGTCCACGCTGTCCATGCATTTGCAGAAGCTGAGATCTGCCGGAATTCTTGAAGGCAGCCGAACGGGAAGCGAAGTCATTTATACCTTAAAAGATACGGCAGCCACTCAAATTGTTGAGATCTTGCTGCACGAAGAGCAGCCTTCCCTACCCAATCAGTAAATTGAAATTTAAGGAGGAGATCCTCATGAATAAAAAGGTGATTATCGTTGGCGGTGTTGCCGGTGGAGCATCCGCGGCAGCCCGACTGAGAAGATTGGATGAAGAAGCGGAAATCATTTTGCTGGAACGGGGAGAGCATATTTCTTTCGCTAACTGCGGCCTGCCCTATTATATCGGCGGAACGATTCAAGACCGTTCCAAGCTGCTGGTGCAAACGCCCGAAATGATGGATCGGCGGTTCCGTATTGATGTCCGCGTCCAAAATGAGGCTATCCAGATCAATACGAAAGATAAAACCGTCACGATCCAGCATAACGGAGATACTTATGAAGAAAATTACGACGCCCTGATCCTTTCACCGGGGGCTAAACCCATCAGCCCCTCTATTGAGGGCATTGATCATTCAAAGATTTTGAGCTTGCGGAACATTTCAGACACCGATCACATCAAAAGCATGGTAGACATGGATGCCGTTCGGGAGGTTACGGTCATCGGCGGCGGTTTTATTGGCGTTGAAATGGCCGAAGTTCTGGCAGAACGCGGGCTTAAAGTAACATTAGTGGAATCCGCCCCCCATATCCTCGCTCCCTTTGACGATGATGTCGTTCCCATTGTCGAAAAAGAGCTGCAGGATCATGGCGTCCGCCTGATCCTTGGAGATCCCGTGATGAAATTCAATGACGTAAGCGGCAATGGGCCAGAGGTCATTCTGCAAAGCGGACATTCCCATCATGCCGATTTGGTAATCATGGCCATCGGGGTTATGCCGGATACGGCGTTTTTGAAAGACTCCGGCATTGAACTGGGACCAAAAGGTCATATTATCGTCAATGAATATCTTCAGACGAATTGCGAAGATGTATATGCCGTAGGGGATGCGATTGAAATTTCAAACTTCGTAACCGGCCAAAAAACCGCCGTGCCTCTTGCCGGGCCTGCCAACAAACAGGGACGTATCGCCGCGGATCATATAGCCGGTCTACCATCCAAATACGAAGGTGCGCAAGGTACGAGCATCCTCAAGGTTTTCGGTTTAACCGCCGCCAGCACCGGCAGCAACGAACGCACCTTGCGCCGCAGCGGAATTCCATATCGCACGGCCTTGGTACACCCAGGCTCCCACGCTGGTTATTATCCTGGTGCTGAGCCTATGACGCTCAAGTTAATCTATGACAAGCAAGGCAGAGTATTGGGGGCTCAAGCATTGGGAGGCGCTGGCGTAGATAAGCGAATGGATGTGCTTGCTACAGTGATCCGGCTCAAAGGCACCGTGCAAGATTTGACGGAGCTGGAGCTTGCCTATGCGCCTCCTTATTCCTCCGCCAAAGATCCGGTCAATATGGCGGGATTTGTTGCCCAAAACGATCTTAACGGCATGTCGCCGACGATTACGCTGGAGGATATCAAAGAACGAAATAAGGAAAACACCATTTTGCTCGATGTGCGTACCCGCCAGGAATTCGAACAAGGACATATTCCGGATGCAGTCAATATTCCTCTTGACGAATTGAGAGACCGGTTAGATCAGTTGGATTCCTCCAAAAAGCTGCTCGTATACTGCCAGGTCGGCCTTAGAGGTTACACAGCCGTAAGGATTTTGCGCCAAAAAGGATTCAACGCCGTCAACCTGACCGGAGGGTACAAATATTATAAATCGGCTTCCTTTACGCCGGATCAAGATGGCATTATCATTTATTAACGAGAACTAAAGCTTAAACAGCAGGCAAAATAACCCATGAAGTGGGGCCTATGCTTCAATGCTTATTCCAAATGCTTTGCGGGAACCCAAAACTTCTATAATCTAAAAAAAGAACTTGGCGAGGTGATATCCCCATGCCAAGTTCTTTTTGTCGACTTATGAAATCTTCTTTAATTTGTTATGGTCACTTCCTCTTTACCGGTCTTATACGTATAAATTTCTAACACTGCATGATCTTGTTCCTCTCCACTTGCCACAACTTTAAAGGAATGATTAACTTCATTTTTCCCAGGCGTGTAAATATGCCTACTCCAAGTGGAAGAAGCATTGAAAATTGGATCCACGATCTTGCCAGTCGTCTCATCAATGATCGCCAAGTTAATGGTGGGCATTTTGTCCGTCAATTCCTTTATATCGATCGCTAAAGTTTCACCGCTCTTTATGACAAAGGCAGCACCGAGCTGTACCCCCTGATTTATTTCGCCGTTCTCATTCGTTTTGGGCAGCTTAGCTTTTCCGTCAAAAATGTCTGTTATTTTTATTTTTTTGTCATGCGAAGTATACATTTTATGCCCAACGATGGCGCCGCTTGTATTTTGGGACAGGCGATAAGTAAACTGTTTCGGAGTAATAACCTCATCTATTACATAAACTCCCCGCTTCATAAGCTCGTTGAAAAATGCCTGATGATTATACTTATATTTAGGGTCATGGTAGTCCAAGTTAAAAGTAATTTGATTGACTATCATCTGTTGAATCACTTTATCGTCTATGTAATCCTTTGCGCGTTCACTAAAAGCAATCGTTACCGTTTGGCCTTTAATGGACATCGTTTTATTGAGCATGTTCGCGGCTGACTCTTTTTCCTGCCAATGTTGAACAATTTGATAGTAAGGCTCCGTGCGGTTGAAGTAATCGATCTTTCGTCCATCAGCATCAATATACAAATCTTCGGTGATATGAATCGATTTTTTTCCAAGCATGAGTTGCACATTTTCCTCAAGTGTTTCGAACGCATCGTAATAGGTCTTAATGCCACCGCTATATTCCGTAAGAGGCTTGGATTTTTCAGCAAAAACAACGGAGGATGAGAAGACTGACACTGTTGTAATTAGAACAACAAGGAAAATGCCTAAGACCTTTTTTCCGCTTCCCGTATTTCGTTTCATGATTAGTGAAAACCTCCTGTACAACTGTTTTTTGGGTAGAGCTAGATTGCTGTTCAGAACAGGCGAATTTGAAGCAAAATGTAGAATCATCTCGCTGTATCGCTTCTTCTCAGCCGTTTTCAAGCCTTTCGTTATTTGTTCGTCAACGGCGTATTCGCAGGCCTCGCTAATATTAGCCAAAGCAAGATAAGATACCGGATTGAACCAATGCAGGCAGTTGACCAACACCGCCATAAGCTTAATCCAAACGTCTCTTTGCTTGTAGTGGATCCATTCATGCTGTAGCGCAAGTTGATAATCCTCTTCATTGATGTTCGCGTTTGGCATTACGATTGTCGGCTTGATAAATCCAATGAGCATAGGAGAGTGCACATCATCGCTCACTACCACTTTCAGATCTCCTATCCGATCGATCGGGGAGGATTGAATCGCTTGCTTTTTAAAGCGAAAGTAAGCGAAAAAATAACGGTACAACATTGCTAAACAACCGACCATCCAGATTCCAAGTATCCACTGATCTACAGATAAAATAGATGAACCTTGGCTTTCAAGCGTCGTGCTGACATCTGCCGTCTGGTCAGGCATTGACGTTCCGATCGTTGCAGTCCTCTCGATAACAGCGCTCGTTGAATCTGGTTGCACCTGTTTTTCATAAAAGGAAAACGGCGGTTGATGAATTGACACGTTAAAGTGCAGCGGGAAAATAAAAAGAGCTAATGCCATCAAACTGGCGTAGTAATACCACCGACCACCATATTTTGATGCCAATTTCGTTCTTAGCAAAATGAATAATACGCTTGCAACACTACCGGTAAGAGAGGTCATTAACAACCATTTAATCATCTCTGTCCGCCTCGCTGTTTATAAATGCCCGGAGCTCTTCGATATCCTTCTTTGTCAAATTCCCAGCCTGAAATAATGAGCTAATCAAACTTTTGGCAGAGCCATTATGGATGGAGAGTAGAAAGCTCTTTGTTTGCATTTTTCTGTAATCCTCTTCAGTGATTGCTGCCCAATATTCATGAGCATGCGAACGTCCGAGTTTCACGGATTGCAACGCACCCTTGTCTTGTAACCTACCGGCAAGCGTAAGAATAGTCGTCTTATTTTTGTTGGGGAAATATTCCATGATTTCATTTGTAGTCATCCTTCTTTTACTTTCCCATAGGACTTTCATAATCTCCATTTCAGCTTTTGTGATTTGCATATCGTTATGTCGCCTCCCTTCGATTCTACGTTATGTTTTTTATTCTACATCACGTTGAAACGAAATTCAAGCCGAAGAAAACAGCCAAGATTGCTGCGTTTCGTCGGCTTTGGATAAAGATTCTTATTAACGAACTTAGTTCATGCTCCATTTCAGGTATGACTGCTGGATTCTGCTCATGCCACTCCTGTTGATTCTCGCCGCTGGGACGCACATGCCTAAGCAAGGCTACTGCCGAGACCGCCACTCCGATCAAAAGAACGGCGCTGATCAAAGATACAGTTGAAAACCCGTTGTTAAACGCATCACGGGCTGAAGCCAACAAAGCTGCACCAAGCGAATCAGGAAGATTCCGGGCTGCTTCCGCAGCGCCGACAAGCGAGTCGCTGGCGGTCCCGATCGCCTCATGAGGAACCATAGCCGGCATGCTCCTTGTAATCTGGTTGCGGTATACGGCAGTACCGATACTCCCTAGAACGGCGATCCCGAGTGCGAATCCGACTTCAGCGCTGGTCTGAGATAATGCGCCTGCCGAACCCGCTTTCTCCGGCGGAGCGGATCCGACGATCATATCGGGCGTTAAAGTCATTAACGGACCTGCCCCGAAATTCGTTAACGCGTAACCGATCACCAGGGCGGTGAATCCGGTCGTTACATCCACCCGGTTAAGTATCAACAGCCCCGTCACCGAAAAGGCAAGCCCTATTCCTATCAGGTATGCCGGACGGATTCGGCGCGCGATAAGCGGGGAAAGCAGAAAACTTGCCATTTGCGCGGCTACCGAGGGGAGCATCCACAAGGCAGCTTGTAACGGTGTTAATCCGTCGACCAATTGGAGGTATTGCGTAAAGAGCAGCATGATTACACCCATAAGAAAGGTGCCAAAAAATTGTCCGCCCAATGCAGTACGTAATGTACG
This sequence comes from Paenibacillus azoreducens, assembly GCF_021654775.1. Lineage (NCBI taxonomy): Bacteria > Bacillati > Bacillota > Bacilli > Caryophanales > Paenibacillaceae > Paenibacillus > Paenibacillus azoreducens. The sequence continues at coordinate 6,584,670 of NZ_AP025343.1, forward strand.
GTTAGCAAACAGACGCAAATCGAGCAAAGGTTCCTTCAGCGAACGTTGACGTTGTATGAATATCAAACCGAACACGCAGCCAACCACAATTTCAATAATGTTAACCGGTTGCAAACCATTCTTAGCCAGTTCCTTGATGCCGTATACGGTCGGCAGAATCGCTGCAAGTGACAGGATGACGCTGGTTAGGTCCAGGCGGCCTGAATCGATGTTGCGATATTCGGGCAGCAGAATCGGACCCAGAATAAGCAGCAGTACCATGACAGGTACGCCGATCAGAAACGTTGAACCCCACCAGAAGTTCTCCAGCATCACTCCACCAATTACCGGACCGATGGCAGCCCCGCCCATAGCTCCTGCCATCCAGAGACTTATGGCAAGCCCCCTCTGCTTCGGATCCTGGAACATGTTGCTGATTAAAGCTAACGTTGAAGGTACTAATGTAGCTCCAGCTATGCCAAGGATAGCGCGGGCTGCGATCAACATCCCGGGACTTGTCGAAAACGCGGCAGCCATGGATGCGATGCCAAAAACAGCTGCCCCTATCAATAGCACTTTACGACGGCCGATGCGATCTCCCAAGGTCCCCATCGTAATTAAAAATCCCGTCAGCATAAACCCGTAGATATCCATGATCCATAACTGTTCAACGCTTCCAGCGCCTAAATCTGCACTCAGATATGGGAGCGCCAGGGCCAGTACTAAGATATCGATAGATATGAGCAGACTGCTCAAGACCAATACGCCTAGTCCAACCCACTCTCTTGTACCGGCTTGCATATCGGTCTCCGCTGGCATGCTAGTCATGGCTATTTCCAATCGTAGACTTGTTCAGCAGTTCCTCCCCCAGTTTGTCCAACATAATTTTCGTTCCGTGCTCACGTTGGGCTACCGTATCATGACCATCGAGGAAAGCGCATTGTTCGGTGTATATGAGCTTTGTACCACCTTTTGCTTCCTTGAATTCCACCGTTGTTACGGATACCGACATACGTGTTTCATTCATGTCTAAAGTATAGGAATAAACAATACGTTCATCAGGGACTATCTCTTGATAGCAGGCATCAAAGGTGAAGACCGGACCTCCGGAAGGGCCGCCTTGATTGAACTCTCGCCCGCCAACCCGAAAATCGAATGAATCGGCCTTCGGAAACCATTTTCCCTTCGCTTCCGGATCTGACCAAGCAGCAAATACCTTTGCCGGCAGGGCGTTATAGTTTCTTTCAATAACAAAAGTATCATGCGATACAAAATGTTTGCTCATCATTTATTTCTCCTTTTTGATTGGTTGACTAGGAATGCTTGTCAAGAAAATCCCCAAGCATGTCGAAGTGACGTTCCATACTTGTGCGGCGTTCCGCAAAAAATTTCTCATGGCTCTTTTTCATCATGTCTAATAATTTGGTAAAATCCTCAACCGTCAGCGGTTCTTCCATCGCCATCAGGCTCGATATATTCTGCAATTCTTTTAAAAGCTTCTGCTGAATTCGGATATTTTCTTTAAGCCGGTTAATTTGCAGTAATACGACTTCGGATGGATCGTAATGATCATCGGATAGAATCGCTTTAATCTCGTCAAGGGTTAAACCGAGCTCCTTTAATGCCAAGATTTGTTGCAGACGGGAGAGATCATATTCGTTATACAACCTGTATCCTGAATCGGAATATCCGGACGGTGAATACAAACCTATTTGATCATAATATCGCAAGGTTCGAATCGTTAATCCCGTTAAATTGGCGAGCTCCCCTACTTTCCAATATTTTTGGCCTGTGATGATCATCCCCTCATTTCGCGCGATATTGATTACCGGTGACTCAAATATATACCATTATGTCACGTAAGGCTCAAGCAGATATGTAAAAATTTATTGAAATCAAGATTTTAATCAAAACATGATCAGAACATAACGTTAAATAATCAGATATCCGCCAGGGACTTTGCTACAAGGAAACGTTTATGTAAGTCGCCTTTAGAAGGAACTATTTCCCAAATGTCGAATAATACAGATATTTGCAAAATCAAGACCTTACAAAAAAGAGGGGTTGGAACATGAAGTTAAGAAAAATGCTGCATACCGCTACACTTGGCGCTCTTATTCTTGGCGCCAGTACGATTTGTGGAGGCAGCGGCGCTTCTGCCGCAGGAGATCAGCAGTTGCAAATCAAAGATATTGTCGGCAAAAACACGTTCCTGATGAGCGACGGGTCCATGTGGTCCATGATCGACGGCAGCCGGACGGTGTATACGAAAGGTTCCATTGAAGCCATCTCCGGCGATATATACAGTGGAATCGGAATCAATCGGGACGGCAGCTTAGTTGAATGGAGTATCGGAATGCAGCCCCATCTCGTCGAAGGCAAATCAGGGATTAAACAGGTAGCTGGTCCTTATTGGCTGCAAACGGACGGCACCGTCTGGAGCGGCGGCAAGCAGCAAAAGAACCTTAGCGGCATTTTGCAAATTGCTTATGGAGATAGAGCCTTTGCAGCCCTGGCCCAAAACGGCGACTTGCTTTTCAAAGACCCATATAAGCAAAACCATTATAAAAAATTTGGAACTGTGGCCAATCCCGCTTCGGTGAAAGCCATGGTGGCGCATGACGACCGTGCGGCTCTGCTTTTCGACAGCGGCGAAGTTGTCGTCTATGAGGGTTCAAATTTTGACGATAACGGAAAGATAACTCCAGTCACCATTGCACAGGATGCGGCCCATATCACATATGTTTCTTCGGATCCCACCGACGTGGTAATTGTGACGCGAAAAGACGGAAGCGTGTGGTTAACAGGGGAATATACCAACCGCTGGAAGCTTGCAAAACAAGTGCCCGGACTGAGCAATATCGTAAAAACCGCGGTCGATGTCTATTCGGATGATCTTTCCAAAGGCATCTATGCGCAGCGCAGCGATGGCACATGGGTGCTCAGCCAAGATGGCGAAATCCAGCCGGTAGATGTCCCTACCGTAAAAAATGTAGCCATAGCGGTTTCGGACAAGGAACCTTATGTCGGGGATGTCCTCAAAGTCGATATCCAGGAAACCTATACGAATGGAGCCAAAATCAAAGTACCCGTTCAGGAAGCCAAACTCGACATGGACAAACCCTATCTGCTCAAATCCCAGCCGGATGGCACATTCAAAGCGGCGGGCGTAGGTGAAACACGGTTGACGGTTACTTCAGGCAGCGCCACGGCAAGCGCCACCGTGTCCGTCAATCTTCGCGACCCGTTAAAATATGCCAAGCAAGCAAAGGGCACCGTATTCCTTCCGGCAAAACCGGTATTCAAAGCGCTGGGCGGCAGTGCAGCCATCTCAGGTAACGAATGGAATGTTGCATTCGGAGATGCTTCGTTAACATTCAAATTCGGTAGTTCCGCGGCCCAATACGCCGGCAAAGATATTCCATTAAAGGCATTACCGTTTACGGAAAACGGTGAAACCTATATCCCTGCTTCTCTGTTAACCGATGCGCTGGGAGCCAAGGTCGACTGGGATGCGCAGTGGAAGCAGGCGGATATCAGCTTTGGCAATGCCAAGATGACGGTCGTATCCGCGGAAACCGCGGGATTAATCAAAAAAGCGATGCAGGGCAGTCTCGCCAAATTTATCGGGAAAACGTATTGGGTGAATGATTTTGATGTCTGGGAACGGTTCTCGAAAGTAACCGTGTCCGACATTCTCCCGATGGATACGGGCAGCTTCGTGATCGTCTTCAAATCCGCTGCAGGGCAAACGCTCAAAAGCTATTCCATGAATGCTTCGGAAGTAACGCAAGTACTCACGGACTCTCGTTATTTTTTACATTATGATCCTTATAAAAAATATCAATGGTCTGCCTCCGTCTGGAAACAGATCAAAACCGGGAAGATATCGCTGGGCATGAACAAAGAGCAGGTCCTGTTCTCCTGGGGGAATCCTGTCGCCAAGGATACGCAGTCCGCAAACGGCACCATCATTGAAACATGGGGTTACGGCAATTATAATATCGTCGCATTCATCAACGGCAAAGTTACCTTGATTATTGAATAGTCTCCAAACTGGAACTCAGCCACTTTGTGCTCTCTAAGAGAAAGCCTTCGGACCATAATCTGGTCTGAAGGCTTTTTATTAAGGCTTTAATACATTTTTGTTTATCGTCAATTTTCCTACAGAACTTTCGAGCAGGTTCTTTTGAAAGCTTTCAAAGTCCGCGCCCTCTTTGCCAATCTTCCCTTCTGCGGCAAGCTTGTCGAACAATTTACCGATCAGTAAAGCTTTTTCGTATTCCTTTTTCGTTTGGTCACTGTTCCAGAATTCATCTTCGGATAAACCCGTTATTCGAATACGCTGTTTCATCAATTCGCGCACCGTTTCATTATTTCTTCCTTTAATCGATGAGTCGCTAAGGGAAGACCTTTCCCGCTCGATCACCGCATCCACTTCCTCAGGAGTTACTTTAAGTCCTAAGTTCTTGGCATAACTTACGGTTAACTTTTTTTTCACCATGTTATCAATCAGCGCATCATCCGAAATCGAAATTTGATGGTTTTGGAGTTTGTTAATCAGTTCTAGATTGCTTTTGTAAAAAATAAATTCCTGCTTGGATATTTGAAAGTCTTCGCCTTGAACTAACGGGACAGGCACAGCTGAGTTTTGATGGTTTTGGTCTGGATCAAGTTTTGCTTTAAGATCATTAAAGCTTGAACGGATCGTATCCACTTTGTCCGTAGATGGATTGGCAGCGTTAGAAGCACTCGCACTGAATGCAAAACCGATGAGAAATAAGGACAAGCAAACGCCGCCCGCGATTACGGTTAGCTTGTTTAACTTCATTATTTACACCTCTGCTTCTCAAAATGAGATTGCATCCTACTTTATATAACGCATGAACACTATATCATCTAACGGAAATCCCCACAGAATTTTTTAAAAAGAACATGCCACTTTGGTACAACATCATCCTTTGCCCCCATAACGTCTTATATATTCAGGATACGCCCGGAGATGGATTTCTTTCGCCCGTTTTTGCGCCGCTTCTTTCACATCCGGCATACTTTCCGCTTCGACATAATCGGCAAGCACATCAATAACGTCGTCGAGGAGTTTCGCTCTAAAATAAAGCTCCATCCGTTCAAAAGTTTCCTCACCTGCCAAACGAATGAGCTGCTCTTTGTATGCCGGCCATTCTTTGGTCCCATATAAAGGCCATAGAAATACGGAATAGTCCATCGCGGCATCCCCCGATACCGACAGGTCATCCCAATCTATAATCCAAAAGTGATATTCATCGTTTACCAAAATATTTTGCCAGTTCAAATCATTATGTACGATATCGATGGCCTGATTTTGAAAACATGCCATTTCTCTAACCGTTTCCCGCAATGACTCGATCTCTGCATCAAACCAGTCCAACGTGCGGTCTTCCACAAAATCAAGCATATGCATTCCGGAACGGATCGTTTCCAAATCTTCTTCGAACCTTGTAATATATTCCTCGGCAAATGCCTCCGAATAAGTATGAGCTTCTCCATCTGCAATCACATGGCGAATCTGTTCATCACGATGTAATTGCTTAAGTAGATGCAGCACCTTATCGACAACAGGCTCAGGATTCGAGTCGGGGCTTAATGGCTTGCCATTAAGGTATTCAAACACTAAACCATAATGAAACCCGGGCACAACAGGTTCGGTTACCTCATGAACAAGGCGGGGTGCATTGTAGTTTTCCGTCAGATACCCGCTGATCCCTGCCCATTGTTTAAGGCATGCTGCCCGGTCCTCTCGGGCGAATTTCACATGCAGGAACATATCCCCATCCGATAGACGATAAGACTGATTAACGAACCCTCCGGGATTCCAGATATATTTGGCTTCGATGTTCGCCCCTTTCAGTCCAAGCAACTGCGAATTTTTCTTAGCCCATTCCGAGACAAGTTTTTCAGTTAACTGCAGATCCATACGTTCCTCCCCCTATACGGATTCTGAAAATATATCAACATTCAGCTGTTTTAAAACGGCTATCGCTTCGGACACCGGTAGTTTAGGTAGCATAAATTCCTCGGCAATCACGGCCTGAATCTCTTCGGTTGACTTCAAAGTCGTCACGCTCGTTTGGCCGTCTGCATAACGAATTCCAAATTTATTGTTTACTAATGATACACTTCTATTTTTCCCGGTTTGCCAGCGTTGACATCTCAAAATCGTCATAAACGAAGATCCTGGTTGATTAGATTTTATGATGGCTTCAGTAAAATCGCTAACCTGACATGCTTTTGTAGAGTTGAACTCCCATGCCTTTCCGTTTTGTTTACCTTGAACATATCGAATATATTGATATTCGTAATTTTGTGGTCTGACCGGTAACAAATGAACTTCGTCCTTTCCAAATTGCGAAACATTTTGATGATCACTTTCAAACCGCACAGGTTTAAAAAATGGCGCAGCCGCACCACAGTCTACATAAACCCGCTCCTGATCCACAATTACGATAATCCCCATATGTTCCTTGCCCAGCATAATGTGGTAACATTCAAAGCCTATTTCTGTTAACAAACGCTTGAAACTAGAATTCAGCGCGTAGCATGTGCCGCCAAAATGATATTCGATATGGTTCTCTACAAATATATCAAATGGAGGAATATCAAAACCGATGCGGTTCCGATCCCGAAAATACAGCAGCTTGCTAATGTTTTCAAACGGGAAAGTGTTTAAATGAGCGTGACAAATTCGCTCCAGATAATCAAATGTTGGAATTTCTAACGGTAGATTGAGAACACTCAAATACTTTCTAGCACTTTCGGATATATTCCTCATACATATTCTCCTCTGTTAATTAATAATAACCTGTTAAACAATGAATCAAGATGCTCTTGTATTTAACAACTTTATCCCTAATCCAATAAAAATAACGCCGGTTATTTTATTCAATACAAATTCGATTTTGGAATTGTTCCTTAGTTTTTCCGTTGCATATGAAGAGAAAAAAGACACGAACAAACTCCAGATCGTTCCTGTTGTAACAAAGGAAAGACCCAAAATGATAAACGGCAATGGACCATAAGCGTTATCCCTTGAAATAAACTGAGGCAGAAAAGATATAAAAAACAAAGCTACTTTTGGATTCGTAACATTGGTAAGCAGACCTTGCATATAGATCTTTTTTAAAGACATGCTTGTTGTAGCCTTAAGTTCCAAATGAGATGATTTTTGCAATAACATTCGAGCACCAAGATATATCAGGTATGCTGCACCTGTTATTTTTACAATCGTGAATAAGAGAGCGGATGTGGTAAGAATGACCGATAAACCAATAGCAGCTAAAAAAATATGCACCAACACTCCCGTAGAAATACCAAGAACAGAGTAAATCCCTGCTTTTCTTCCTTGTGATACACTTCTGCTAACAATGTACATTGTATCTGCGCCTGGAGTAATATTCATCAAAAATGCAGATAACAAAAAAAGTCCAAAACTTGTTATTCCAATCACTAAGTACACTCCCATCGAATTTTATTTTCGAACCCATTCCATAATTAGGATATCATCTTAACCCTCAGAAATCATCATGTAGTAGATCTTAGTTCTTCTCCAGCTAAATCCGAGCCTTCTCCTTGTTGGTCTCCTGTAGTTTTATCAATCCATAAGTTACACTTCCCTCGCTCGCTTCCTTAGACGGCGAGGGTCTATTGTAGTTCCTATTTATTCATATTTGACGATACCAGACATCAAATGATAAAAAAAGATGACTCCTGATAATTTCAGAAGTCATCACATTACAACTTAAAGTTCGGGGACTCTATTTAGAAAAGCATCTACAGATAAAGCCACAGTTCAGTCTTTAAAGGTCGCTAGGAATCGTAAATGACATACCCCAAGCTTCTCCGCTCATAACATTTCCACCAGCTCGATATGTGACAATGTATTCTCCACCAATTACTCCTTGCTGGTAACCTATGTCGAAACTTTTCCAATCCAAGGGTTGAGCGTCTGGAGCAATGCTTTCAGTAAAATAAATTCTACCTGAATTTCTATGCTGTAAACTTACAGTAATAGTTGATTTTCCGGTGTTTTTTGCAAAAACCTTAATGTGACCATAACCCGGATTAACAGCAAAAGTAGAGGTAGCCAAATAATAAAAAGTTACTCGTCCAGGTGAAACTTACCTTTGAACAAATTGATTATTTCTGACAATTAAAACTGAAAGGGGAATACACTTATGGATTTTCGTAATCCGCCAGGACAATACGATCCTGACGTACACAAAAGACGCCACGAAGAGGAAGAACAGAGGAGATTATCCGGATTTTTTAGGGGGGTTATTTGGAACGCAGTTAATTTCCTTATTGGTGTTGCGATTATTGTATTAATTGTTTTCCTGGTCAAACTTTTCTAATCTTTACATTCTCCCTATTTCAATCTTTATTTCAATAAGTACGCTATCCCGCTAAACAACAATTCATCAGCGCTTTGACTTATTATTTTTTCATCGATTATTGCTAATGCTTCTTTACTAAGGCTGGTGACATGCCCGAAACACAACAAGCAGCTGTACGCGACTATAACAGCCAGATGAACTACTTATTTTGTTCCTGTTGTTTATTACCCTTTATCCTCAATAACAGTTGCTTTTTCAGTGCTTTTACTTGGTTCCGTTGATCAATAAAGAATAAGCGAACCACAATAAAGCTGACGTATCTACGAACCCAGCGAGGCTAACTCGGACGGACTTAGCCTCGCTGGGTTGTTCGCTGATTCAATCTCGCTGCCTATACTCCTTGCGAACCAAGGGTGAAGCCCGCAGAGTAGATACAGTGTTATCTGTGTTCGTATTCGCCATAGCCATAATATCCTTCAAAAAACTCTCGTTGTTTTGATACTGACTTCGCTTGAAATCAACAAATGTATTCTCATTTTCATATCGGACGATGTTCAATAGTTCCAATCCAATATCCCCTTGAACATAGACATCTAAATGCTGATTGACCCAATATACATACTCATGTCCGAGGTACCTTCGTCGCTTCAAAGCGCAAAGCAGTCTTCACAATAGATAATTCCGATTATACTTCCTGAAACCAATATTTTTCCTGCTATCTGATTTCCATAAGCTCGAGTGCCTTCTCTAGTGCTATGTCACGGTTTTGATAGAGATCTTCTCTTCTAATTGATACCTCTATGTCTGGAACAAGACCGAACCCTTCAAACGATCCGCCATTTGGTAAAAGTGAACGAACGGCGCCAACCATGACGATAATGTTTCCATGATCAAAATTTCGAAATAGGGTTTGACCCGTTGAGCCAAATGTCCGTTCTCCGATGATTGTTGCCCTATTATTATCGATGAATGGGAGAATGAAGTCCTCTGCGGCCGATCCAGTGAAACGATCCACTAGAAGGATAAGTTTACCCGAATAGGCGATTTGAATCGAGGGATCAATAAAATCAGGTTCAGTCTCTGCATAACTATAGTCAGTAGCAAACCGAATTTTTGAATTCGGGTGCCTTTGTCTCAAGAATTCAGGATGACGTGCTTGTTCTTTCCACCATCGATAAGGTCGATTCATGAGATGATGTGTTAACCTTCCCGGAGTAGAGCCCCCACCATTGCCTCGCACATCGATGATGATTGAAGATGCATCGCGAAACTCCTCAAGAAGACCCAATGCTCTTTCCTCAAATTTCGGATGATTAAAACTTGGAATATGTATGTATGCCCTTTTTTTATGCAGAAGCCATCTTCCCGTCGTTTCCCCATGATTCTGTGCTTCGAAGTCAATCGATTTGCGAGGAAGAGCAAAAGATCGGCGGCAACTTTGCTCGTCCATGATTTCGATCTTGATCTGTTCTTCCGAACAAAAATGCGAAAGATAGTAAGGCAAGCGGCCTATCATCGAACGCCAATTTGTAATTCCAGTGAGACGGCCAATTTCATCCAACCATTCCTTCAGCGGCTTCCCTTCTACCGAAATCACTTCGTCCCCAGTTCGAAGCAACCCAGAATCGTCTTCTTTAACCACCCATGCTCCACCTAATAACAGCAAGGAAAAGTTGACCATCCCGCCATGGGGAAATGAAGCAACTCGATCGAAATAATTCGAATGAGCGTTACGAAGTTTTCCGAAATACTCCCACATAACGATCTGAAAATCTGCCCGTTTCTCGGCTGTAGCGGCTTTCCTAAAAAACTCCTCGGCTAAGACTCCTAGTTCATCAGGAGTAATAATCGCATTCTCCCAATGAGCAAACGCTTTTTCGGTCAATCTCATGGATTCCGACATTATCAAAAGCCGCTGTTCTAAAGATAGCTCTTGCATAGATACACTAAGCTCCTCTACTTTGAATAAGTCCTGAAGTGGTCATCATTACATTTTTCATAATACCTTATTATTCATGTTGAAGAGAAGCTTACTTGCAATTCGTCGCTCTACTATACTATATTCTGACGAAAGCACTATCAAGGACAGGCAAAAAGGCCTGGCGTAAGGGCATAGCAATCGTCTGAGTGAACGCAGCAGGAGCAATGCCTGAATAAAAACCTTCACTTGTTCAAGCCACTATGCCCTTGCCTCTTTTGCCTCACCTAGGCGGGACTCCTCTTATAAAGTGAAATCCCCTCCTGTTTTCTCACTTATTCTCAACATTTCAACCTTCATGTTTTTACATGCCGAATTAACCGAACCAACCGAATAACTTCCATGCTTCCCTTCAGTGCCATCAGTACAGTCATCCATTTGAGCCAAAGGATTACGTCCGGCTGAAAGATTGTTGCAATATGCCATACCGGCACAACTTGAGTCATACTCAACAACATGATAATAAACAGACCTGCAAAGTTCAGAACAATTTTTGATATAACTTTGATAGATATTTCAGTATGGCCAGAATTGTCAGGACTCCAAGGCCCAAGGCAACGCATCGCAGTTCGAGCGGTCGTGTATAATAACCATGCGCTGAGCATGAATATGAATCCATTTACAAGCAAGTATTTCTGCGAAATGCTTAGACCAGATCCTCCAATCGGTTGTTCATTCAGTAAGTTTATGACCCCGGAAGCGATGTGGGTAGTCGTAATGACGTGTGTTTTGGGCCAAGCGGCATCGATCGCGTCAAGCACGTTAGCGAATACGATAACTCCCAGTTGTTGTTCCGGAACAATATAAGTTTGGGCTTGAAAGCCAATCGAGCCACCAGGTTGTCCGATAACTGGTAAACCGTTAATGTGATCTGTCATCCAACCCATGGCGTACGTTCCTGAAACAGGTTCGGTCTGCATAAGCTGAATCCCTTTCGCAGAGAGGACGGAAACATCCTTAAATCGGCCGCCGTTTATTTGGGCAATCAAGTAATGGCACATGTCCTCCGCACTGGTATAGAGGTAGCCCGCTGGCGCATCCCCTGGAATAAAGATATAGGGGCCTTCGTAGGCAACGTTGTATCCGAGTATCCGACGGTAGGGCTTAGCCAGTCCATGTACAGCTGCCTCATCGAGCGTAACGAAGCTGTTATGCATAGACAGAGGGCTGAAAATATGTTCCTTCACATAGTCGCCATAGGACTGGCCGGATACTTGTTGCACAATATAGCCGAGCAGTACATAATTTGCGTTCGAATACCTGTAGGAATGTTCGGTTTGATTGGTTTGCTTTAAAAACTTTTCCGCATAAGACATGGCGTTTTTCTCCAGAGCATCTTGATCTTGATCGTTGGCACTTGACAGCGTGTTGCTAAAAGTTGAGATTTGGGTAAACCCGCTTGTTTGGTTCAGTAACTGACGTACGGTAATGAACTCTGCACCTTTATACTTGTTGGGGATATAGCGTTGTATAGGAGCATCCAAGTCAATTTTCCCTGTTTCGGCAAGTTGCAGAACGGCCGTAGCAGTAATCGACTTGCCGATCGAACCTAACCCGAAAGGGGTTTCAGCTGTTATAGGGCGACCCGATGAATCGGCTTGACCATATCCCTTAAGGTAAAGAATGCGATCCCCTTGTACAATCCCGAGGGCCAGCCCCGGAAGACGTTGTCGTTTCATTTCACGAGCAATATACGCATCCACTTCGGAGAAGACTGACGTTCCCGATCGCTCTAATTGCATGCCTTCATCACTTCGCGCTGAACTGAATAAGGGAAGGATGAACAGACCACACAAGAATATTGCTATAATTCTCATTCTCATTTTCATTCCATCCCACCCCCAACGAATCGAAGAAAAAAACAGCCGATACCCACCGGAACACGCCCATGAAGGGCAGGAACCCCAACGCGCAGGGCACCATGGTCAGGTCAACCGGTGCGACGGGAGCGGGCCAGAGTTAGCCCGGCGAGAACCATGCTGATCAATCCCATCACAATGGCAATGATGGCTCCGGCTCGCCCGCTGCCTGTGCCGAAATCACCAGTGAATATGGTCAGATGCAGCACGGCGTAGGCTATGACGATCAGCCCCGCCACTCCGGCCACGATGGCCCCGCGTCGCCCGCTGCCTGTGCCGACACGACCCGCAGAGCGGGCCAGAGACAGCCCGGCGAGTATCGCGCTGATCAACCCCACCGCCGCATCTATCGTGGCCCAGAGTCGCCCGGGGGTGGTTACTCCATATCCGACATTACCGTTGGTCATTTCAGCAGAGGCAATAGTTGGAACCAGTAGAAATGCACAAAGTATTACAGATAAAACCAGCTTCATTTTCATTTGTTAATTACTCCTCCTTGTTGTTAAATTTTCTGGATAAATCCAAACCCTCTTTAGCGCTGGGTTCAAACCGTTCCTCTCAATCGACATTGCACACAATTCAGCTCATTTCCAGCACTTTTAATTTTACGTTTTTCATGAAAACGGCCTCCCGCTCACTTATCCTTTCTTGTTTATCGCCGCTATTTCTCTCGTTTCACAATCAGTTTAAACAATAAATGTCGAGAACTTATGCAGTTCTTCCTCTATTTATGTGGATTTCTTCAAAGAACATGCTAAATCAAGGTATAATTTTAGGTAAGCGGTGTATTCTCGCACTGAAAGTAAACTAAACTGGAAAGATGTGATTAGAATGGAGCCGAAATTATTGCTTGTGGAGGACGAACCGGACATGCTTGAGGAGATGCACACCTATCTGCAACGTGAAGGGTTTCGGGTATTGACCGCCTGTACCGGCAAGGAAGCGCTCATGATTGCCCGGTCTGAACGGCCTGATCTCGTCGTGCTTGATTGGATGCTCCCCGAGATAAGCGGTATTGACGTATGCCGTGAAATAAGGCACTCCTCGCACTGCGGTATTATTATGGTCACAGCCCGATCGGATGAATCGGATAAAATCGTCGGTCTGGAAATCGGCGCGGACGATTATTTGACGAAGCCGTTCAGCTTGCGCGAGCTCTCTTCGCGCATCCGAGCCTTGCTTCGCCGCTTGCATGGTCCTGAAGACAGGTTGATGTTATTGGAAAGAGATAACCTGATCATTTCAGAGGCCAAATGCCAGGTATTCAAGGATGGCCAGGAAATCCAACTGACACCGACGGAATTCAAAATTTTATATACATTGGCTGCGCGTCCCGGAATCGTTTTCAGCCGCCTGCAGTTAATAAAAGCTGCACTCGAGGACGAATATATGGGATACGAAAGAACGATGGATTCCCATATCCGGAATCTTCGCCGCAAGCTGGGAGACGATCCGGCCAATCCTCGTTATATTCAAACGGTATACGGTTTCGGTTACCGGTTCGGTGAACAATCATGATGCTGACGGTACGCCAAAAAATATTTATCTACATGGGACTTCTCGTTCTTATTATCGGCGGCGCTCATGCCGTAACCAAACAGGTTTACATGGAGTCTGTGTTCGATCAATTTCGTAAGGAAGAAATCAGTGCATCTTATTTGAACGCACCGCCCGGGGAACAAATCGAGATCTTGAAGACTTATGTTTCAGGTAAAATGCAGAAATTTGGGCTTGAAAATTGGGTGTTTTTTATAGCAATCGGGCTGTTATTCAGTTTATGGATTTCAGGGTTGCTGACGATCCCGCTTCGAAAGCTCGTTGCCGCTATCGAACGCGTTGCGCAGGGGGATCTGGACGTGAACGTTCCTGTACAATCAAAAGACGAATACGGTAAAGTAATCCAGACATTCAATGATATGACGCTTCGCCTCCGGGAAGCTGAGGACGCCCGCAGGCGGTTGGTAGCTGATGTTGCTCATGAGCTTCGAACTCCGCTGTCTGTCATGCAGCTAAAATTAGAAAATGCTCAACAGGCCGGTCAATACGTCCCCCCGGAAATGCTGCTTAGACTCCATGACGAAGTGATCCGCTTAGGCCTGCTTGTGGAAGATCTTCATGTCTTGTCCTTGGCTGAAGCGGGCCGGTTGGCATTGGATTGCAAACCGCTCGATCTGGCGGCAAAACTCGAACAAGTCGTTGATGATATGAAAATGGAGGCTGAGGAGAACGGATTAGAAATAAGCTTCCATTCGAACACAAGGCCGGTAACGGTGGTAGCCGACGCGAGACGGATCACGCAGGTATTCATCAATTTGTTGACTAATGCAATCCGCTACACTCCGGAAGGCGGAAAGATCTCGGTTGTAATTGAAGACAAGGTCCTGGATCTAGATGCGGTTTATACATGTGTGTCAGTGATGGACACAGGCATCGGTATTCCAGCCGAAGAGCTGGCTCACCTATTCGATCGTTTTTATCGCGTGGAAAAGGCCCGTTCGCGACATACAGGCGGAACGGGCCTCGGATTATCGATCGCTCATCATTTTGTCAGAGCCCACGGCGGGTTCATCCGCGTTGTGAGTGAGCCTGGTCAAGGTACGACATTTACCGTTTATTTGCCTTGGTGCAACTAAAATATTGCTGCTTCAAATATGTATTTTTAAATGAGCATTTCGCATTAATCTGAGCTCTTGAGTAGCAAAGATATTCGAACATAAAAGGGACTTCACCCCGACTTGTAGCAATACTGATTTGTCTACCACTTTGGTTCCGGTAGAAAAAGGGGATGGTTTTTGCATATGGCATACAGAGTGGCAAAACCGTCTCCATCATCAATCATAACGCAATTTCCTTATCCACCACGAACGCCGCTAAAAGTTACAGTGCCAGACATAAAAGCGACAATACCGTTCCCCGTTGAATCGCCTGGCACCGATATCATCCATGTCATTTTCCTTCTTAAAAAAAGTAGCTGGAGCATAATGCCGGCTGTCCCTTGTTCTAATTTGTAGTATAAGTCCAAGTCTGATTACCAAAATGTAATGCTTGCTGATATTTATCATCAGATTTGTTACACCCAAGAGGCGTTACCCCAGAACTTGTGTATGCTGCCGCTCGACAGAATCCATACCAAACATCAAGAGCATAATATGATTGTGTAGCTGCTATTCCAGTATTGTTAAACCAAGAACCAATGCAAACTTGATTTCTTCTCTCATTTTAATGGTTTCCAAAGATAAATTGGAACCGAGGCAAGGAAGATGTTTCCTTTACAACTCTTTACGCTTGTCAAATACCCCTCCTCCATTTTGTAAATATTACCTAAAGTCCACCCAGTGGCATCACCTCCATTCATAATTACCGATACTTCTCCCGTCTCTTCTGAAAATGCGTAGAAGTTAACATGATCTTTAAGAAGCATACTTATCGATGTACGGTTATTTACTTCCTTCCAATCTTTCAGCTTCAGATTGTAGATTCTTAAAGAATTGTCTTTAAAAAGGCAAAGTATATTGTCATTAATTACTTGAACCTGTGCCAGTTTGTCAGGAAGAGAAATGTTTATCCATTCCGCACTCTTATTAGAAATCAATTCAAAGCTTCCTTCCTTTAGATAACCCAAGCTTCCGGACTCGATTACACTTCCGTTTAGTGTTATCTCAAGTTTTGTTGGATGCGGCTCATCATTAAACATAAAGTGAACAGTTTCACTTTCAGTAGTTTTAAGAGTTGTTTTAGGAGCCCATATATATGTACTTAAAACTCCTACTCTTGGATCTTCTGATAATGGACTTGCAGTTTGTTGCTTACTACTTGAGTTAGGAGCCCCATAAATATTTCCTTCGAATAAATTAATTAATAAAATGAATACCAAAATAACAGAAAGCATTTTATTTTTCATATCAATTTACCCTTCTATTAAGATGAAGTAAAACAAGTAAAGTCACTTGTACATTAATGTAAGAAAAACACAAAAGCCTATAAAAAGTGCAAGAAAACTATACCCATATATTTTTAATCGAACTATAGTAAAAATAAAAATTGCTACACTTAGTACAAGAACTGCTAAATATAAATAACCATCTGGATCACCAATCCTAAAATCTCCGACTAATGACAATCCGAACAACAAAAGTGTAAAAGGTATGACATAACCAGCTATCAACCCTACACATATTGAAACTATTGTTTTTACAATTTGCATATATTCCCCCCTTTTGCAATATTTAAGTTCTTGGCGTTTATTGTATTTATCGGAATGAAAGCAACTACCTTTCATAGCAAAAAATATCGTATGATGTAAATTGAGGATTTTAGTTACACACCAAAATTTAAAGTGTTTTTCTCATACTACTTGCATGAGTCCCAAGTGTTTATTTTTTTGCATTTCATCAGTAATCGTAAATATCAAAATTAAAGCAATTGTTTGACACAAGTTTGTTAAACAAAACGCTTGTAGTTACGGCAAGAATTTTCTTTAATTTCAAAATCGTCTAAGTGAACGCAATAGCACTGCCTGAAAGAATGCCTACCCAAAGCCTGAGAAAAGCCTCTAAGATATGATTCGATAAGACCCCTGCTTTCCTTTGCTTCACCCTAATTCCTTACCCTAAAAAGAAAGCCGCGCAAGTGTCAGGAATTATCCTGCATCTGCTCGACTCAGTTATGACTTTTTTAATACGACTTAAATTGCTTTGATCGTGACTCTATTGCCACACTTTACTGAAGTGAAAGCAGCATTGTTGGTTAACTTTTAGTGCCCAAATCCGAAATACCTAAGATGACCGCAGAAAAGCTCAACAGCCGAAAAAGAAACTACACGTAGCCCACCGTAATCAGGGTTGTAGCAAAACTGTGCCTCCCTATTCCAATCAGGACATGGGGCTCTACGTAATTTCAAAGATATGTTTATGATAAAACTGTCACGTAGAGCTACAACTGGTTGGCTAATTACTCCCCTATATTCCCTTAGATATATAACTCTACCGCTTTATAATCACACTGTTGATTTTAATCTATTTTTCAACTGAATAATTTCAATAATTTCAATTTTATCCTTATCGTTCAAACTTCTATATCCTTTTAGCATTTGTTCCTCACGATTGTCCTCGTATGTAGCCCCAGCTTCTGTAGCATTTCCAGTTAATAACCAATTCAAATTTACATTATATCGTACTCTAATAGATATTAATGTTTCAGCTGAAGGATTAGAATTTTCCCATTTCAATTTCACTGAGATTACCTTGTGAGATTCCTATACTCTGAGCAAACTGAGATTGGCTAAGCTTATTTTCTTTCCGAATACATTTTACCCTAAATCTAATATCACTCATTACATTTCACCTCCATAATTCATTCTCCTCGCTAAAAAGCCGCAATAACATTATAAAAAAATAAGGGTAGCCACAGATATAATTCATCGGGCTACCCTCAAGATGTTAAATCAAGTTACAGAAGTGTGGTTCCACACATTTTTTACTGGTTCCAAACTTTCTTTATTGGTTCCAGACATCTTTATCATCTGACAACAACAACTCGCGTAACTTCCCTTTACTCCACCGTCACGCTTTTCGCCAAATTCCGCGGCTTATCTACGTCGTTTCCTCTTGCGAGGGAAGCGTAGTAGGACAGCAGCTGCATCGGTACCACTGACAATGCAGGTGTTAACAACGGCAGCGTCTTCGGAATGGCAAAAGCTTGGTGTACGGATTTAAGCAGGCTGGCGACATGCTCTTCATGCGTAATCGCCATAATGTCGGCGCCGCGGGCGCTGACTTCTTTGATGTTGCTGACCGTTTTTTCGAGAACGGCTTCTTGCGTTGCCAGGGCAATGACAGGAATGCCTTCTTCGATCAGGGCCAGCGTGCCATGCTTCAACTCACCGGCAGCATATGCCTCGGAGTGGATATAAGAAATCTCTTTCAGCTTCAGCGAGCCTTCCTGTACTACTGCATAATCCAGTCCCCGGCCGATAAAGAATAAGTGCTCATGCTTGGAGATCTGTTCTGCATAGGCTTTGATCGCATCCGGCTTAGCCAGCATGCTTTCAAGCTGCTCAGGCAAGGCCTGCATGGCGGCAATAAACCGTGCGATCTCTTCAGGAGATTGCGTGCCACGCACCTCTGCAAGGTACAAGGACAGCAGATAAAATGCAATCAATTGGGACGTGTATGCCTTCGTCGAAGCTACCGCGATTTCCGGTCCGGCCAGCGTGACGATAACGTCGTCGGCGTCTCTGGCAATGGAGCTGCCCACCACGTTGGTGATAGCCAATACATGTGCGCCGTGGGAATGTGCTTCACGGAGCGCTGCCAGCGTATCCGCTGTTTCACCCGATTGGCTTACGACGATTACCAATGTATCCGGTGTAACGATTGGCGAGCGGTAACGGTATTCGGAAGCGACATCGGTCTCCACCGGAATCCGTACCAGCGACTCAATCGCATGACGGCCGATAAGCCCCGCATGATAAGCCGTGCCGCAAGCAATGATCTGCACTTTGCTAATGCCTTTGATTTGCTCCTTCGTTAGCTTCAGTTCAGGCAATACGACCTTTTTGCCGGATTCGTCAATCCGTCCGCGCATCGTGTCGCGATATGCCTTAGGCTGCTCATGAATCTCTTTAAGCATAAAATGCTCAAAGCCGCCTTTTTCCGCAGTAACGGCGTCCCAGTCGACATGAATCATTTCCCGAGAAATAAAATTCCCTTCAATGGTCATCAATTCGACAGAGTCCTTCGTCAGGACAGCCATCTCTCCGTCATTCAAAATATACACGTTACGCGTATATTGCAGAATCGCCGGAATATCCGAACCGATAAAATTCTCGCCTTCGCCGATCCCGATAATAAGCGGACTTGCCTGACGGACAGCTACCAGTTTATCCGGTTCATATTCGGTCAAGACGCCCAATGCGAAAGCACCGCGCAGGTGCGAGATCGCTTTTTGTACCGCTTTGGCGATATCTCCGTTATATTCGCGGGCAACCAGATGCGAAATCACTTCCGTATCTGTTTCCGACACAAAATGATGGCCCTCAGCGATCAGTTCTTCCCGCAGTTCCAAATAATTTTCGATAATGCCGTTATGCACAACCGAAAATTTATGGCTGTTGTCCGTATGAGGATGGGAGTTCGCATCCGATGGCTTGCCATGGGTCGCCCAGCGTGTATGTCCGATCCCGGCGCTTCCCATCAGCGGCGCTTCTTCCAGCTTCGACTCCAGATTGGCGATCCGACCTTTGGCTTTGGAGATTTGCAATCCATGATTGGTGAACACCGCAATACCTGCGGAATCGTAACCACGATACTCCAGCTTCTTCAATCCCTCGATCAATACTTTCTGCGTATCCTTTTGACCAATATATCCAACAATACCACACATAATTCAAATTCCTCCGTTCACTTCTCCATAATGGGTTCGTGAGCATACGGGAACGATCAAGCCGTGCGGTATATGCCAGGATGTACGGCAAAACAAACATTGTATGAAGTTTACAAGGTACGTTTCACGAATGTACATTCTGGCTGTCGCTCGCACGCACTGTTATCTAGCCCGCACACTCATGAATATTTTGTTTCACCCACCGGAAGCGTTGTGTGAACGGTCACCCATTCATTTTCCGTTTTCGGTTTGACGGCTTTGGTGAATCACCGGAAGGTCCCCGCCGAATCATTCGAACACCTTCACCTCGTCAACTTGGTGCTGCCGTGAATCCGCTTAGCCAAGCGAATCCATTCCCCCGCGCTAGCCCAAGTTCTGGCGCTTAAATTGGTAAACCTCACGATCCCCGCTTTCTATTTCAAAATGACATTTGGGTGTCTGTCGCTTCATGGTTCGACAAACGTAGTTTTTATTATATTCAAGTCAGGCCGCTTTGGCAATGTGCTTAATAACCCATCTCCGAAGCCTATACCTAGCCTCGATACGATATGAAAGCCGATGAAACCTGAACTTTAGTTTCACCGGCCCATGAAAATAGTTACTTTATTTTACAGGAAAAATAAACCCGAAGGCTCACGCCAGCTCCCGCTTCACTACTTCCACGATTTGATTCACGTATTGATCCAGCTCGTCTTTATCCGGCCCTTCGGCCATAACGCGAATCAAGGATTCCGTACCCGATGGACGTACTAACACACGGCCGTTATCTCCAAGAATCCCCTCAACCTCTGCAATAGAGGCTTCAATCGCGGCATTGCCTTCAAACTTGCTTTTATCTTCGACACGTACATTGACGAGTACCTGCGGATATTGGCGCATCATGGTTCTAAGCTCGCTCAGCTTTTTGCCGGAACCCGCCACGATGTTAACCAGTTGAATGGCCGTTAGAATTCCATCTCCGGTTGTGTTGTAATCAAGGAAAATAACATGTCCGGACTGCTCTCCGCCGAGATTATAACCGCCTTTGCGCATTTCCTCCATCACATAACGGTCGCCCACGGCAGTCTTGGCCGTACGAAGGTCAAGCTTCTCCGTCGCTTTGTAAAAGCCGATGTTGCTCATCACTGTCGACACGATGGTACTGTTTTTCAGCTTGCCTTCCTTGTTCATGGCGTCTCCGCAAATGCAGAGAATAAAGTCGCCGTCCACTTCTTCGCCGTTATTGTCGATCGCGATCAGGCGGTCGGCATCCCCGTCAAAAGCAAGGCCGAGATCGGCTTTCAACTTCACAACCTCTTCCTTAAGCCTTTCAGGATGTGTAGAACCGCAATGATCATTGATGTTCAATCCATTCGGTTCAGTGCCAATCTTGATGACTTCCGCGCCAAGCTCTTCAAAAAGCTTCGGTGCCAGCTCATAAGCTGCCCCGTTCGCGCAGTCCATCACGATTTTCAGTCCATCAAACCGATGGCTGATCGTCGATTTCAAATATTCCAAATATTTATATTTCGATTCATTGTCTACAATAACGTTGCCAAGGTCTTTGCCGATTGGACGCGGCAGATTATCGGTTTCGGCATCCATCAATGCTTCAATTTTCAGTTCCGTTTCATCCGAAAGCTTGAATCCGTCACCGCCGAAAAATTTAATCCCGTTGTCCTGGACCGGATTATGGGAAGCGGAGATCATTACACCCGCATCAGCCTTCAGCAATCTTGTAATGTATGCAACCGCTGGAGTCGAGACAACCCCTAGCCGCACCACATGCGCTCCAATCGATAGCAAGCCTGCGACAAGGGCGGATTCGAGCATAACGCCGGATACCCGCGTATCCATGCCGATCACAACCGTCGGCTTTTCGACGTCTCCCGTCAGCACATAACCGCCGCAGCGGCCGATGCTGTAGGCCATTTCAGCAGTAAGTTCCTTGTTTGCGACACCGCGTACACCGTCAGTTCCAAAATATTTCCCCATAATCGTTCTCCTTTTTCATATACTTCCCTTTCAGGCGCGATCAAAAAAATGGCTGCTCAAATTTACTTTTTTGATACGCCTAAATGCAGATATTATAAATTCAAAAAGCGACTTCCGGCTTAATTACCGCCATTCTCTCCCGTGTCTCCCGTTGTTCCTTGATTTTCAGTCGGATCAGTTGTATCTGTACCTACCTGCTCCTCGGGTCCAGCCCCAGGGTTTTTATCCGCTTCATTTCCGCCGGTTCCCGTGTCGGGATTTGTTACAGTAGGTTTGTTGGCTGTTTCCTTAATCTCGATCGTCGCAATCAGGGGCGTGCCCGGATCCGCGCGGGAAACATACCTCGGAAGGATAACCTGCAGCGTCACTTCATGCGTACCCGGCTTTAACCCGTCAATGCTGGCAATGAGCTGAATATCATTTTTCGTCAACGTATTCAGCAAACCCGGAGCGCCATTTAGCGCCAGTGACATCGTCTTGCTCGCCGGATTGGTGATAGTGGCTTGCAGGCTGCCGCCGCTATCGTTTTTGATCGTAATCGGGATATCGTTTATGACACGCTGCGAATTGGAAACCGTGGTGATTTCCACCTGGAGGGAGCTAGGCTCGATTTTCTCAAAACCGGGAGGCGGCGTCAAGTCCACAGGAAGTACTACTGTTCCGGCTGTCGTAATCTTGCTCAGATCCACATTAATATTGCTGTAGGACTTTACTCCCGCCAGCGCCTCCTGCGAGCCATAGAGCTTAACCTTGCTCACGTTCGCCTGGGCTTTGGATATAACCAGACCTTCAGGTAGTTTACCGGTATATTGCATCTCTATCGGTACTTCCTTATATGGTGGCGTGATTGGCACATCAATCGATACCGAAGGCGGATCAAGCACCGCTCCCTCAATGACCTGCCCTTGTTTATCATACACCGACAGCTTAACCCGTTTATCCTTCATCGTAGCGTCTTCACCGTCAATTGTCATGATCCCTTGCACTTTCGCAACCTCGCGCAGCTGGCTTTCCGGAAGCGTTACTTTAACGGTTGCCGGCTGCGGCGCAATCTTTCCAAGCAGATAACCTTCAGCAGGTGTGCCTTTGGTCACGATCGATACCGGGAAAGTGGCTGTATTTCGTTCCTCAATATTCACCGTTACCGATGACGGCTGGATATTCACGACTTCCAGACCCTTGGGAAGATCTACGCTCAAAGGCAGCGTGCTGGTCCCAACTTTGGCATTCGTCAAATCAAGCTTGATTCTGTATTCCCCGGTGAACGCCGAAATCAGGTCCATTTTCTTTCCTTTGATTTCAATGCGAACCCTATCCGTATCCATCGCGCTTAATATATATTTTTTTTCATCCAGGCCATAAGGCTGAACCTTAACATTTTCAATAATCCTGGTCTCGATTTTCGTTGTAGGCGTTGGCGTATTGTCGTTATTCAAATGAACCATGCTCCATAAAATAATGCTAACTGCAATCGCCAGAATTTTCGCGAAATTATTGTTGTTTATCCATTTATTCATCTCGATCATTCCCCTTCCGGCGCCAGAACAGCGGGCGTTTTTCTTTAGGGGTGGAATTAGGACGCAGCTCTTCGTACAGCTTCGAGATCAGGGATTCTTCTTTAATGTCGCGAACAACCTGCCCGTTAATGGCAAGAGAAATTTGGCCTGTTTCTTCGGACACAACGATCGAAACGGCATCTCCGACTTCACTGATCCCGATTGCAGCCCGGTGCCTTGTACCCAATTCCTTGCTAATAAATGGATTTTCGGAAAGCGGGAGATAGCAGGCCGCTGCTGAAATCAAATTATTTTGAATGATAACAGCCCCGTCATGAAGCGGTGTATTCGGGATAAAAATATTGATCAGCAGCTGCGAGCTGACCATGGACTGCATTGGAATGCCGGATTCGGTATATTCGTTTAAACCGGTTTGCCGTTCAAAAACAATTAATGCGCCTATTTTTCTGCGCGCTAAATAATTCACAGCTTTAATAATTTCGCCAATCAGCTTATTGAACTCCTCATCTTCCGCCGAGGTCCTTCCGAAAATTTTACCCCGCCCCAGCTGCTCCAGCGCTCTGCGCATCTCTGGTTGGAAGATGATGAAGATAGCGAAAATGCCGAAATTAAATATCTGATTCATTAGCCATCTTAAAGTGAATAAATCAAACCATGTGCTTAATGCCCATATAATCACGAGTACCAGGATGCCTTTCAGCAGCTGAACGGCCCTGGTACCCCTTACGAGCAAAATGACATGATAAATAATATACGAAACGATCGCAATGTCGATAACGTCTTTAATGGAATCCTTCCATGTCCAATCCGTAAAATAACTCATACTTAGGCCCCCGTACTTCCCTTGAATGTAAATGGGTCTCTTTTGTATATAATTTCCCCTATATCTTCTAGGTTATAACGATCATCTTCAGGTTGCAAGCGAAGGAAGCTCATAACTGGTTAAATTTGCACATTTTTCCACAAGAAAATCGACATTCGTTCGCAAATTCTTAGAAGACAGACCGCTTTTAGCGGATGTTTTTCTTGCGAGCAAAAAGTGTTCAGCTTCCGCTGAACACTTATACTCTCTTTGCTCTTCAAAATAACCCCACAAAGTGACGTGTAGCCTTTGAAGCTTATTCCGATTACTTTGCGGGGACCCCGGGAGTTCATACTAAAAGGCGCCTTCCTTCATGAAAGAGGCGCCAAAACATTCAATTAAAGCAAGATACTAACGGTAGGCGACATCCGAGAAAGCATTTGTGATTTTATACCAAATCCAGTCCAGTGCCTGATCAATATTTTTGACCCTTCCTGCGATATGAGCGGTAGACGCTTGATACAAAGACCCGTCAATAACCGTCAGATCCCCGTTCACTTCGCCGTAAATTTTCGTTTTCCCGTTTTCTACCGTCAAATTGCCTGTAATGCTTTTTCCTTCGGGGACAATTACCGTATCTCCTTCAATGACAACCTGATCCAAATCGCTTCCCTTTACCACAAGCTGTGTTTCCTGATCCCAGAAGCTGACGGAACTGATGAACATTACGATCAGAAAAACAGCTGCTGCCGTAATGGCCGGATGTCTTCGAATCCATCCCATCCATGGCAATTGTCTCTTTTCTTCTGGCAGGGCACTCATGATCCGCTGGGTCAGCTCAAGAGGCGCAGACGGGGCGTGATGAGATAACGAAAACATCAGCATATCCGTCCGCTCCAGCTCTTTAAACTGCATCCGACATTCAGGGCAGGACAACAAATGGGCCTTGAGCTCCAGCTGCTGTTCCTTGGTCAAGTCGTCGTCTAAATAATCATGCATTAAAGAGACGGCCAAGTTGCATTCCATATGAGCCAATCCTTTCATTCAAATAAATATTTGAACCCTCATTTTCACATGAAGGCACACAAGACCTTTTTAACTGGTAATACGCAGGGCTTGTTAATATGTTTCATCAAAATACAGGAAATTCACATTTTGGGCTCGAGCTTTTTACGGAGAAATTCCCGGCCCCGGTGCACCCGCGTTTTAATCGTTGTTACGGGCATCCCAAGAACATCACTGATTTCCTGCAGCGACAGGTCCTGCAAATACCTGAGGATCATAACCGATTTATATTTGGCCGGCAGCGAATCGATCGCCTGATAAATGATCTGCTGCGTCTCTGACAACAGCGCTTCGCTTTCCGGCGTACGGTCATCACTGGGAATCATCGAATAACCATCCATGCCTTCCTGATCATTTACATCCGCATCCAGCGAATAAGAAGGTTTCTTTTTCCTAAGACGGTCGATGCATAAGTTGGTCCCAATCCGATATATCCAGGTAGAAAACTTTTGATTCTGGTCGTAACGATCCAAGTTTTTATATACGCGCAAAAAGGTTTCCTGTACAATATCCTCCGCCTCATGGCGGTTGCTTAGCATCCTGTAGGCCAAATGGTATATTTTATCCTTGTAAAGCTCTACAATTTCCGCAAAAGCACGCTGGTCCCCTTTTAGAGCCAGCTTGGTTAACCTATTTTCTATATTATCCACCAATATATTCCCCCAGACTTGCTGATGGGTAATGAGCTATTTTTTTGAGTCCATTCAAATCGTAATTCAAGTACCGCTAAAATGCAAGACAAGCTCTGTCAGGAAAAATAAAACCATGATCGGCGCAGCTTCCAAAAATAGATGAACGGTTTCGTAAAGCATCATTTTCCGGTATTCAAGCAACGTACAATGTTTAATCTTCGCTCAAAGCTAAAAATCCTATAATCCCTAAAAAAAAGAAAGCCAGGAATTCAACAGGTTGAATTCCAGCTTTCTTCTATGGGCTTTTCCATCATGTTGCCGCGGCTCAGCCCGTATTACGCAGCCCTGCTGCAATTCCGTTGATCGTAAGAAGGACCTCGCGGAGCAACTCGGCGTTATCTTCGCCCTGCTCGCGAAGTTCGCGCAGTTCGCTTAACAGCTGCACCTGCAGATAGCTGAGCGGATCCACGTACGGATTGCGCAAGCGAATGGATTCCTGGATGACAGGCACGTTATCCAAAATTTCCTTTTGCCCGGTTATTTTCAGAATCAGCTCCGACGTCAGCTTGAATTCCTCTTTAATTAATTTAAAGATGCGCTGGCGTGCCTCATCGTTTTTGGACATATGCGCATATTCATGGGCGATGTTCATATCTGCCTTTGCAATCGCCATTTGCAGAGAATCAATCAATGAGGTGAAGAATGAGAACTTCTCATACATTTCCTGCATGATTTTGAGATTCTCTTCCTTATTCTGATAAAAGCTCTGGAGTCCGGTTCCCGCGGCATACCAAGCCGGCAGCAGGAAGCGGCTTTGCGTCCAAGAGAATACCCACGGGATCGCGCGAAGATCCTCAAAACGATCGCTGTTCTTGCGCTTCGAAGGCCGGGAACCGATATTTAGCTCGCCCACTTCAGGCAGCGGCGTAGACTCTTTGAAGAAGGTCAAAAAGTCCGGATCGCGGAAGATCAGATCCTGATATTTGGTACGGGAAACCTCCGACATTTCCTTAACGATCTCATCCCAATACGCTTCCATAGCATTGTCTTCCTGTGGAATGCGATTGTTGATCGCAGCGGTAATCAAGGCTGAAGTAGCCTGCTCCAAGCTGCGGTACGCGATACCTTTTAATGAATAACGGGACGAAATGACTTCGCCTTGCTCCGTAATTTTGATTCCGCCGCCGACTGTTGATGCCGGTTGGGCTAGAATCGAACGGTTGAGCGGCATACCGCCGCGCCCGAGCGCTCCGCCACGGCCATGGAAGAACTTGAGCTTGATTCCGGCCTTGTCGGCAACGGCTGTCAGTTCCTTCAAGGCTACGCGAAGTTCCCAGTTTGCAGTTACGGCGCCGCCGTCTTTGTTGCTGTCCGAATACCCCAGCATAATTTCCTGCAGATCATTTCTTGCAGCAATGCTTTGCCGGTAAATCGGCAGATTAAATAATCTTTGCATAATTTGCGGTGCGGCATGAAGGTCTTCAATCGTTTCGAAAAGAGGAACGGCCTGAAGCGTGCAATCGACGGTTCCATCGCTATTTTGCCGGAACAATCCAACCTCTTTGGCAAAGACCATCACTTCCATAATATCGCTTGCGCCCTCGGCCATACTGATCAGATAACTAGTAATGCATTGTGATCCATACTCCTGTTGGGCTTTATATACAGTGCGGAATACATCAAGGCACTCTTTGGTGCTTGCGCTGTATTGGTGATAGCTCGAGGTAATCGGTCTTGGTTCGCTGAGCAGTTTGGCCAAAAGCGCAATTTTTTCCTCTTCGGACAGTACAGAATAATCAGGTGTCACGCCGACCTCAGCCAAAACCTCTTTCATTGCATTTTCATGCTCCTGGCTGTGCTGGCGGATATCGAGCGCGGCTGTGTGGAAACCAAACAGCTCCACCTGGCGTATTAATTTTTGTATATACGTATCGGCAACATAGTCGGCATAGTGGAACCGCAAGCTCCGGTCGATTACTTTCAGATCTGCAATAAAATCAAGCGGTGAACCGTAAGATTCAGGCGTACCTTTTTTGTTTTCGTCGAGCACGTTGCTGATTTTTTCCATCATATAGACAAGCTTGATCCGGTATGGTTCTTTTTCGTTATGCCAAGCGCTGCGGTGCGTTATTTCCACGTGCTCGCGGTCATCGGCAATGGATTCCAAAAGTTCCCCTGATACCTCAACAATCGAGGTGCTAAAGCTCAGGTACTGCATATATTCGATCAAAATCCGCTGATATTCGCGAACAGCCAGCTTGCGCTGCATCCGCAGCGTCTCCCAAGTAACCTCTGCCGTTACAGACGGATTGCCGTCGCGATCCCCGCCGATCCAAGAACCAAAACGCAGATACGTCGGCACATGCCAGTTATGGCCCGGATAATACTTATTCAAGCAGCGTTCCAGTTCCTGATAAACTTCAGGCAGCACATGAAACAGCGTTTCGTGGAAATAGTACATTCCATTTCTGACTTCATCAAGCACCGTCGGTTTACCTGCTCTCAATTCATCCGTTTGCCAGAGAGTAATAACCTCATTCAGAAGCTTCTCACGAAGCTGTTCACGTTCGCGGAAGGTCAAAGTAGGGTTATCCAGGAGCATAACGTCCTCAGAGATCCGTTTATGAATGTCGAGAATGGCTCTGCGCATGGCCTCCGTCGGATGGGCAGTCATGACCAGTTCAAGAGAAAGGCTTTCGATAATCTCCTGCACCTGCTCATATGAAAACTGGCGATCCTTCAAATCCTGAACAGCATTTTCAATGGAACCAGGCTGTACCGTTTCCCCTGCTGATCTTTCATAATCCCGTTTGCGCCGAATCCGGTGGTTTTGCTCCGCAATATTGACCAACTGGAAATAGATCGCAAAAGCTCTGATCACCTGATGGCGAATGTCTGGCTCAAGCGTTTTAATGATTTCTTTAAAATCCTCATACAATTCAGGCAAAAATACAGAGCGTAATGACTTGCTGGTCTCGCGAATCTTTTCAACGATATCGAGAAGCTCGTTGCCGCCCTGATGGACAAGCACTTCGCCGAGTATGTTGCCCAAAAAACGCACATCACGCCGCAGAAGGTTGTTTGAATTGCTTTTATTTGCGGTAACCGTAAGTTCAGTCATGCTACTCCTCCCGTTCCATCCTGTTTGTATAGCTATCTCTTTGAAATACTTTCTAACATCATACAACAAATCAAATCGAAAATCTGCACTTTTCTATGCTAAAGCCAAAAAATATTATGTAAAGTTATAGAGATTTACTGTATTTATATGCATTAAGAATTTCGTCTAAACGCTATAATATAACTTGTATTATTTGAATATTTCAATATTCATCTATTTATAATCAATCCTAAAATCAATTTTTTATTCAGTAAGGTTTTATGACATCCAAAATATCCCTGTAACCACAAACAGTCATTTTAACCTAATTTCCAACAATTCGGTATTCAAATTGAAGTATTTTGAATGGTCATTTGTTTCTTATTAGTGCTTATAACAATGCATATATGTAGCTTGCGTCCTAACCGCAAAAGTTACTCATAGCCCACGAACAACTTCGGCAAAAGACACTTAATAAAATGTAAAAAACGCCCTTTGACGTTTCGACCGCAGCTCCCAGCGCGCGGTGCTTCGCTGCATGACGGATTGCTTCAAATTATATGGAGCCTGGTGATGGGAATACTCAACATTCTGATTTAAAGTGCGATCCTTCGGATCGCGAATAGAGGTCATGTTGACGCGCGTCCTGATCAGCAATTTCATATGAAGCCGGCACGGACGGTCGCACCCACGCTACCAGCTTGGAAGGCTGATAATGCCCCTAGTCTATGGTGCTCAATCCCGGTAAAAATCCTTATATATCAACGGTTTTGAGATTTTCTCCTAGTCAACGACGGTCAGACAAGACGCAAGTTCAGGAAAAAATCTGCCCCTTTTTTGCCCCTTTTGCTTAAAAAGGGGCAGATATTGAGGAGGAATAACTTTGAAGTATGAGGATCTTAAACCTGGATTACCGGTACGTGTTGCCACCGATCATAAAAGTGGGTACGGTGGCCGTGGAGGAATCGTGTTGAATGTCGGAACGTTCCATCTCATTTCAGGCGAATACCGAACCGGCGCTTTAGTCGATATCGGAGAAAATGGTTTACTGGTCGTAGCAGCTGAGGACCTGGAAATTGTGGATATCGATCCTCCTGATCTGGGCTGGGAAGAGTTCGATATATAATAGAAGGAACAAATTCCAAATAGAAAATTACAATTACAAGAAAAGGCTCCGCCGGCATATAACCAGTGGAGCCTTTCACGTATCCATGCTTTCGGATTTCATAACGGTTTTTCCACATATGTCGGTTCTTTCACAGTATATTCCTTTGTATTTAAACAAAGAAAGCTCATGCAAGCAAATTGTTAATAAGAACTTGTCCCGATTGAAAGGATCTTCATTTCCCAGACATTTGTAACATAGCAGAAATTACTTGCCAGTTGGCATAGACAATGCTTCCAATTCCAATCAAAATAGCTATTACAGAGCCTATAACAAAGTACTTTGATGAATCGACTCTCCCCTGTAAGTTATCAATTCTTCCTGTCAAATTTGTCATTTCATCTCTTGTGTGTGACATATCGGAACTAACATGATTCATTTTCCCATCAATCAGAGTAAGTTTGTGGTCGATTAATTGTTGTTGAGAAGCTAGCATTTCTGAAATTTGCTTTAAGATGCGGTCATCTCTTTCTTTAGCATCCTCTTTCTGTTCTTTAATTTCTTGATAGTATCGTTCTTCACGTTCACGAGCATCCTGGTGATAACGTTCTTCACGCTCCCTTGAATCACGTTCTATACGTTCAAGCATCATTTTCAGGGTTTCGTCCATATTATCACCATCCTTCTCGTAGTCAGAGCTTGCGGTCGACACCTCGAATTTCCCTCGCATAATCTCAGATAATTGTTCTTTAAAATCTGCTTGTTGCCTAGGTGATTTAGAACTTTCATATCTAATATTCGGTGATATCCCCCTTTGATGTGAACCACTCGACTTCTTTTTAGAATAGGCTCCGTTTCCGATCGGGACGTTATGAAATATAGGATGGCCCTTAGCTTCCATTTGATTATTCATAATTATCATCACTCAATTTTAAAGTTAAAATATCTTTAAAAGCTCTTTCAATGTACGCTTTCTCATCTTTAGATGCATCTACGTATTTATTTTTCAGTGCGGTTAACATTACACCTATGATAAATGTTGCTGTCTGTGAATCAACCACGAAATCAAATTTTTCTTTGTCAGCTCTAATTAACCTAAACATTTCTCCAGAATTGATAAGAGGTTCCAATTGTATGACAGTGTATGGTGATTGATTATAACTTATAATAGAGCAAAAGTAATTAAAGCGGTGGCGTAAAATAAGTTGTGTACCATGATTTGGAGTCTATCCAAAACATAAAAAAGTAGGGTATTCTCGGGATTGCGAAGTCACCAAGAAAGGAACCCTACTCAATGAATATGATACCCGAAAACATGCTCAACAATCTATTTGAAAATCTTGTCACTCAATTTGTAAAAGAGAATCTGGAAACCATCATGCGAGCGGAAATCCAACAGTTCATGGAGAATGAACAAGAAGGGATCCGCAATAGTCGCAATGGTTACTACAAGCGTAATCTGCACACGAAGTACGGAAACCTAGAAGACCTGCAAGTGCCCCGAGATCGTAACGGTGATTTTCAAACGCATGTGTTTGAGCCCTACCAAAGACGGGACGGTTGGCTGGAAGAAGCCGTGATTCAGATGTACAAAAGCGGCATGGGTACCCGGGATGTCGCCCGTTTCATTG
This sequence comes from Paenibacillus azoreducens, assembly GCF_021654775.1. Taxonomy (NCBI): domain Bacteria; kingdom Bacillati; phylum Bacillota; class Bacilli; order Caryophanales; family Paenibacillaceae; genus Paenibacillus; species Paenibacillus azoreducens. The sequence goes on from NZ_AP025343.1 coordinate 6,616,067, forward strand.
AAAGCATGTTCGGCAGCCACTATTCGCCGACAACAGTCAGCAACATCACCGCTACAGTCTTGGAGGATATCGAGAATTGGCATCAGCGAAAATTGAACAAGCGGTACTCTGTCATCTACTTGGATGGCCTGTATGTGAAGCTCAAGCGTAGTACGGTAAGCGGCGAGGTCATTTACTTTGCCATGGGAATTGACGACGAAGGTCGCCGCCAGATCCTGGGGTTTTACGTAGGCGGACATGAGAGTGCGAATGGATGGCGTGATGTCTTGAAAGACTTGTACCGACGCGGTGCCCAGGAAGTGCTGCTTGGTGTATTTGACGGCCTTCCTGGACTGGACGATGCCTTCCGTGAAACCTATCCTCAGGCCGACGTGCAGCATTGTGTGGTTCATAAGGTGCGGTCGACGTTTCCAAAAATCCGTGTACAAGACAAGACGGCATTTCTCGACGACTTGAAGACTGTCTATAACGCCCTTGACCATGATCTGGCTATGGCCGCCTTTGATACACTCAAAGCCAGATGGGGCAAGAAATACCCAAGGGAGATCGAGTCGTGGGAGAATAATCTGCCTACGCTGTTAACCTTCTACAAGTATCCAGTCGCCATTCGAAAAGCCATTTACACTTCTAATCCCATCGAACGGATGAACAAAGAAATCCGGAAGCGTCTGAAGCCAATGAACAGCTTAACCAATCTAGACGCTGTAGAGAAGATTGTGTACCTGGATGTAGTGGAGTACAACCAGCGTTACGCGGACCGTATTATCCCAGGCTTTGGTGTCCCGGACACGAAACAGGAACTGCGGAGTCTTTTTGAGGAGCGGTATCCTTCGTCCATGGAAGATGAATCCTAAAACCAAGCTCCCGCGCCTTCGCTTGGGCTATGTCCTCTCACCACCACAAAAAAATTATTCAACTACGTTGGTGTTGTCGTTTCCTAAGTTTACCTGCTGTGTGCTTACACAAACTTCTTGACGCTACCATTAAAGCCAAAATTCTTACGAATTGATATATAAAAAAACCTATTATTAATTAGGTGCGGATCTATTTCACTGAATTCTTCAGTAATAATTCTTTCAATTGCTCTTCCAGCCGGGGAACCAAATATGTTATCGATTAATTCTGATAAAGGTTCCGAGTTAAAATAAGTTCTATTTAATTGGGTATCGATTGTTCTCCAGATTAATTCCATGTTGAATTTATCAGAGTTGATAGCATTATCTAGAATTTTCAATCCATTTAAAAACTCTGTCACTTTTTCTTGATCCATGCTATTACGTGCCCCCTGTAATTATATAACCATACAAACTGTAAAACAGCTTTCGCAGTACTTTATGATTTATGTTATGTATTTATAGAAAAATTTTCCTATAGTTTATTTATACCATGGATATTTATTCCTGGTCAAAGTATAAAATTAACCTTGCCAGCAAATTAGCCAGTAAGGGTCTTCGCATTACTCTCAAAACAAATATATCAACGATCAACGTTTCAAAATAACAAAAGTTACGACAAAAATAAAAATAATCTTACAAATATTTTCATGGAAATCGTTTACATATATTGATGATACATGGTATATTTTGAATACGGTTGGCCAACCACTGAACAGAAGAATTTTTCGACATCTTATGTTGCAGTTTTCACATTACACTAGATTGCTTAATCCTAGTATAATTGGAGGTTTGAACATGAAGAGGTTAAGAAGAATCTTTGCAACAGTGGCTTTAGCTGCTTGTTTGATGGTCTTTGGGGCTTCTAATTCAGCATTTGCCTTAACTGGATTCGCAGATACAATGGACACAGCAGCAGTTATGTATAGAGCAGGCGGAGGACCTTCGTATGATATTACAATTCCTCTTGACAGTCCGACCGATCATGACTGGTATGTTGTTGATAACTCTGGGGGATCAGATACATTCTGGTATTATGTAATCCTAACCCCACCTCCTGGCATTAATCTGCAGTTTCAATGGGTGAGAACTGATGCATACAACAATATCATCGAAACTGGATTTAACAACTTCAACGGCCCTGGTCAAGAGGAAGGTCGTGGAGCATCAGCATTCGCTGGTGAAAAGACATATTTTCGAGTAATGCCTGTGGGTTATAATGATTACGACCCAAGTGTTCCTTACAGATTTCAATTTGTAAGAACGGATTAATCAAATTGGAGACCCTACCGATCATGGTAGGGTCTTCGTTATTTCCGATTACTTGGGAATTCATATTTTATTGACTACGATTCCTTTTTCCTTCCGATAATTAATCACAAGCTGTCGCCAGTAATCATAGCTTCCTTTTTCATCTTTAATGTAAGGCTTGTAGTAACCATAAGCTTCCTTTGCCCAATCTGGACAAGTCATCTCGGTCCGTTCCTTTTGCTGCTTAATCCATTCCGCCTGCTCCTTGAGTGTGACCTGTAGCTCCTTTAATTCTTTTTTTGCCACTTCGTCCTCATCCTTTCCGGCCAATTCAGCAGCCACTCTATTTTTGAAATCAAACCAGCCCGTCCACTTGCCGCTATCGTACATGAGCCTTGGGCAAATCTTCCTACTCCAGTCCCAGTGCCTCCGTAGCCGTTCAACGCCCCATCCTCGTACGCGCAGCATGCTGGCAACCAGTTGAACGGCATTATCTAAGTTTTTCGCGTAGTCCCCACTTTCGCAGATTTCAATACTGATCGACGTTCGATTGCCGCTTGCTGCACCGCTGCCGTCTCCTGCATGCCAGGCGTTCTCATTGAGCGGAGTACATTCGATCGCTTCTTTGCTATCTACGACAATGTGAAAGCTGGCCGTCCGGGTGTTACTTGGATTAGTAAGCCATGACCGCTCATTAGCCGCCGTGCTTGATGGGTTGCCGGTATTATGAATCGTAATAGTGGTCGGAGACATCGGATACCCAGGACGCCGGTTATTCGCCGTGCCTTTTGGAATATGGTCCTTTCTATAGTTCACGTTTACTCCTCCCTCTTTTGTGGCTTGTTTAATGAACTGGTTGCCGTATACTGCAAACGCGCCAGCGAGTACGCCCTGGATAATGGATTCAGGACCAAAGCCAAGCATCCATACCGTTACCACCACCGCAACAATCGTAACAGCATACACGATGGTCTAGTCAGGCACATTAGGCGTTTGTTTTAACACATACCCAATGACCCAACATAGAGCGACTACCACCAGCAATCTAGCATCAATCAATCCATAAGTCGTTTCCCAATTCATTCAAACATCCATAGTTGTCCCTTTAGGGATGGTTTGATCTGACCAAAACGCAGTATATAAACCAATGGCATATATACCGGATTTTTTAACCCTAAGCTCGGATGCAGAGTATTTAAAGGTATCCCTAACCTTTTTTGTAAAATCAATGTCGGTGAACGTGTACATACCTAATGTAATACTCCCAGATATCCCTCTATCAATGAGCGTTTTATTTGTATAAGGGATCTGAGATGCCTCTACCGCCAATTTTACCGCTTTTTCCGTAGCGGCTACGTTCTCACGTGTCCCCGTAATGGAATTGGATAGCATCACGATCCCTTTTATTGTTGTGCTTGCATCGTTTATAGGCGGGATCGTCAATATTTTTTCATCTGTATATTTCTCGGCGTCTTGCAGAGCTTTATTTGACGGAAGAATCCGAAGGCTGGGTGGCTATGCCGAAGTGGTATATGGATGAGCTTAAACGCTATGAGCGGGAATGGAGAAAAGAAAGAATGTCCTGCAAAAATTGGCTCGGTGAAGACAAGCAGTACATTTTCCACGGAGGCCGAGGCATTATGTATTATCCAAGCACGCCAACCGGAACGTGGTCAAAATTCCTAGAAAAGAACGGGCTGCCGCATGTGAAGCTCCATGGCCTGCGACATACCGCTGGCATGCTGCTGCGGGAATCTGGTGCCGATCTCAAGACCATCCAGGAGCGATTGCGTCATACTAAGCTGGACACGACAGCAAACATCTATACACATAAATCCGAAGCCATTAGCCGAGCTGCAGCTGATCAGTTGGAGGAGTTGAATCCAAAATGGATCAAATTTGCCCCCTAGTTTGCCCCCGCAGGAGAAAATCGTCAACCGTTTGTCGAAAATCGACAAAAGAAAAAACCCTTGCGGCACAAGGGTTTCAAGGATTTTTCATAGCGAAGCGGGTGATGGGAATCGAACCCACGCTACCAGCTTGGAAGGCTGGAGTTCTACCATTGAACTACACCCGCATATATCCCCGTCAAGAAGACGGGATCATTAAATATCGGGATGACACGATTTGAACATGCGACCCCCTGGTCCCAAACCAGGTGCTCTACCAAGCTGAGCTACATCCCGATATTAAATTAAATGGCGCGCCCTAAGAGATTCGAACTCCTGACCTTTTGATTCGTAGTCAAACGCTCTATCCAGCTGAGCTAAGGGCGCATCTATAATGGAGCGGACGACGGGAATCGAACCCGCGACCCTCGCCTTGGCAAGGCGATGCTCTACCGCTGAGCCACGTCCGCGAAGATGGTGCGCGTGGAGGGACTTGAACCCCCACGTCAAAGACGCTAGATCCTAAGTCTAGTGCGTCTGCCAATTCCGCCACACGCGCACATTACAGAAGGATCAATTCCTTCAGACTTCCTGGTGTGCTAACATGATTGGTTCATTTCATGCTCACCTTATCTTGTTAGCGACAAGAATTATCTTATCATACTTAGGCATCAGGAGTCAAGCATATTCAATAATTTTTTTAAAAAAAGTTCTTCCCTATCTCCCAGAGCGAATAAATCACACTATGTTAGGCTTTTAGCGCTGCTACCAGCAAGCGGTGTGGAGTTGAATGATAACGATCGGTCTCTCGACGTATCTTGCAATGAATTGGTTGAATTAAGCATTTGGAAATGACAAGCGGAAATAAGCAAGCGTTTCTTTATCATTTACGTAATAAGACACTAAAACTTGTAATACCAAAAAATCGCTTTTTCATTGGCTGTAGGAAAGTTTGAATATAGCATATTATCAACTGCACCGATTATAAAACTGTTTTTTACATAAAAACGGCAAGCTGAAACATTAACATCTTGTGTTTCAAGCATAAGACCAATAAATTTATTCTGCTTTGCCCAATCAACCGCTTTTTCCATCAATGCTGATCCAATACCTTTTTGTCTCCACTCTTTGGCAACAGCAATATCCTCAATAAGAGCATATCCATTCCAATTGGAGCAAATTCTAATTTGTCCTACGCAGTGATTTTCATCGTAATATAAAAAAACAGCCTTCCCATCTTCTTCAACATAACTTATGTCGATTTCATCATTTTCATATTGCTTGAAATACGGTTCAGAAAAGATCTCCTCTGTATATGTCCAATTGTCGTCTACATACCTAGGTATAATCCGCCCTATCACGATGAAACCCTCGTTTGGTTTGTTAAAATCATTCATATTGGAATGTGTCATTTTAACTATCATACAAATCTCCCTCTATTGTATTAGCGATGGTACCATCTAACGTTCTACCATTATCCGTATCCATATATCCATAAGTCGCACAAAGAACATTTGATTCGCTCAGATGACAGCAATCATGGCTTCTACACGTCCCTTCAAGCTCGAAAAGAAGCTTTCCTCTTCCTTTTGTTTAAAAGGTCTATTCAAACACTCTACAGGCTCGTATAAGGCTTCCTGATGGGTTTGTAAGGTTATACTTACCCTGGCTACATAAACCCTTTTACAAGCCTTAAAATTGCTTAGGGTCAGGTTTAGACATTGCTCCTGAGCAGGTCCTGCAATCTTTACACCTACACGCTGCGTACTATTTGCAACTCTGTAGGCGGTGGAATAATGAATAGTTCTCCCACCCATTATTAGTCATGATGTAAACATATGTAGTCCTTACGAGGTACCTTGATTTGTACTTTGACAAAAATCAGCCAAGCCAGCAATGACATAAAACCCCTGTAATCATTAATTCTATAAATGATTACAGGGGTAAAAAAAACAAAAACCATCTATTGTAAAATAGATAGCTTGAGATGTTAAAGAATAAAGAGTGAGCCATGAAGGACTCGAACCTTCGACACCCTGATTAAAAGTCAGGTGCTCTACCAACTGAGCTAATGGCTCAAATATTCACCAGGTTCCCCGAAGAGCATTCGGATTTCCTTACGAAGCATTTGCTTCACTTTTTGAGGTGAAAAATGGCTGGGGATATAGGATTCGAACCTATGCATGACGGAGTCAAAGTCCGTTGCCTTACCGCTTGGCTAATCCCCAATATATTAGTTTTAGCTTGTCCATTGCAAGGACAAATGATTCAAAATAATGGTGGAGGCTGAGGGGATCGAACCCCCGACCCTCTGCTTGTAAGGCAGATGCTCTCCCAGCTGAGCTAAGCCTCCGTATAACTTATGTATAATAAGCAAATTAAAATGGTGACCCGTAGGGGATACTCTCACTTCGTTCGAGACTGCGATGCAGTGCTATCGAAGTCGATGCTTCGACGAACCCTTTTGGGTTCTCATCCCTATCGAAGCTAAATTAAAATGGTGACCCGTAGGGGATTCGAACCCCTGTTACCTCCGTGAAAGGGAGGTGTCTTAACCCCTTGACCAACGGGCCCTATAAAAAGAAAATGGAGCTCTCAACCGGGATCGAACCGGTGACCTCATCCTTACCATGGATGCACTCTACCTACTGAGCTATGAGAGCAAATGGCTCCCCGAACAGGACTCGAACCTGTGACAACTCGATTAACAGTCGAGTGCTCTACCAACTGAGCTATCAGGGAATAATGCTTGGCGGCGTCCTACTCTCCCAGGACCCTTCGGTCCAAGTACCATCGGCGCTGGAGGGCTTAACGGTCGTGTTCGGGATGGGTACGCGTGGAACCCCTCCGCCATCGCCACCAAACGATTCAAGTGTTTGATCACCTGAAAACTAGATACGAAACGTTTTGCGTTTTAATTCTCCGTAGCATTTCCCGGTTTTAAATCCCGGGTCCCTCAAAAAGTAATCGGAATCATCCGCGAAGCATACGCTTCACTTTTTGGGGTAATTTAGGATAAGCCCTCGACCGATTAGTATTGGTCAGCTCCATGCATTGCTGCACTTCCACCTCCAACCTATCTACCTCGTCGTCTTCAAGGGGTCTTACTAGTTGGGAAATCTCATCTTGAGGGGGGCTTCACGCTTAGATGCTTTCAGCGCTTATCCCTTCCGTACGTAGCTACCCAGCCATGCTCCTGGCGGAACAACTGGTGCACCAGCGGTACGTCCATCCCGGTCCTCTCGTACTAAGGACAGCTCCTCTCAAATTTCCTACGCCCACGACAGATAGGGACCGAACTGTCTCACGACGTTCTGAACCCAGCTCGCGTACCGCTTTAATGGGCGAACAGCCCAACCCTTGGGACCTACTTCAGCCCCAGGATGCGATGAGCCGACATCGAGGTGCCAAACCTCCCCGTCGATGTGGACTCTTGGGGGAGATAAGCCTGTTATCCCCAGGGTAGCTTTTATCCGTTGAGCGATGGCCCTTCCATGCGGTACCACCGGATCACTAAGCCCGACTTTCGTCCCTGCTCGACTTGTAGGTCTCGCAGTCAAGCTCCCTTCTGCCTTTGCACTCTTCGAATGATTTCCAACCATTCTGAGGGAACCTTGGGGCGCCTCCGTTACTCTTTAGGAGGCGACCGCCCCAGTCAAACTGCCCACCTGACACTGTCCCCGCACCGGATTACGGTACCAGGTTAGAACCTAGATACGATCAGGGTGGTATCCCAACGGCGCCTCCACCTAAGCTGGCGCTCAGGCTTCTTAGGCTCCCACCTATCCTGTACAGATCGTACCCAAATCCAATATCAAGCTGCAGTAAAGCTCCATGGGGTCTTTCCGTCTTGTCGCGGGTAACCTGCATCTTCACAGGTATTAAAATTTCACCGGATCTCTCGTTGAGACAGCGCCCAAGTCGTTACGCCATTCGTGCGGGTCAGAATTTACCTGACAAGGAATTTCGCTACCTTAGGACCGTTATAGTTACGGCCGCCGTTTACTGGGGCTTCGGTTCACAGCTTCGGATTGCTCCTAACCGCTCCCCTTAACCTTCCAGCACCGGGCAGGCGTCAGCCCGTATACTTCGCCTTACGGCTTCGCACAGACCTGTGTTTTTGCTAAACAGTCGCTTGGGCCTTTTCACTGCGGCCCCCTCGTGCTATTCACACTACCGGGGCACCCCTTCTCCCGAAGTTACGGGGTCATTTTGCCGAGTTCCTTAACGAGAGTTCTTCCGCGCGCCTTAGAATTCTCTTCTCGCCTACCTGTGTCGGTTTGCGGTACGGGCACCTTCACCTGGCTAGAGGCTTTTCTTGGCAGTGTGAGATCATGACCTTCGGTACTGTAATTTTCCCTCCCCGTCACAGCCCAGCCTTATCGATGTGCGGATTTGCCTACACATCAGCCTCACTGCTTGGACGAGCATCCATCAGCTCGCGTCACTACCCTCCTGCGTCACCCCATCGCTCGTAGCGGTTTACGGTGGTACAGGAATTTCAACCTGTTGTCCTTCGACTACGCCTTTCGGCCTCGCCTTAGGTCCCGACTTACCCTGAGCGGACGAGCCTTCCTCAGGAAACCTTGGGCTTTCGGCGGATCAGATTCTCACTGATCTTTTCGTTACTCATACCGGCATTCTCACTTGTATACGCTCCAGCGCTCCTTACGGTACACCTTCAACGCTGTATACAACGCTCCCCTACCCCTGATACTTGCGTATCAAGCCATAGCTTCGGTGGTGTGTTTAGCCCCGTTACATTTTCGGCGCAGAGTCACTCGACCAGTGAGCTATTACGCACTCTTTAAATGGTGGCTGCTTCTAAGCCAACATCCTGGTTGTCTGTGCAACTCCACATCCTTTCCCACTTAACACACACTTGGGGACCTTAGCTGATGGTCTGGGCTGTTTCCCTTTTGACAATGGATCTTAGCACTCACTGTCTGACTCCCGGAACTAAGTCTATGGCATTCGGAGTTTGACTGAGCTTGGTAACCCTTGCGGGCCCCGCACCCAATCAGTGCTCTACCTCCACGACTCTTCTTTCCGAGGCTAGCCCTAAAGCTATTTCGGGGAGAACCAGCTATCTCCGAGTTCGATTGGAATTTCTCCGCTACCCCCACCTCATCCCCGAATTTTTCAACATTCGTGGGTTCGGGCCTCCAGTGCGTGTTACCGCACCTTCACCCTGGACAGGGGTAGATCACACGGTTTCGGGTCTACGTCCACGTACTATATCGCCCTATTCAGACTCGCTTTCGCTGCGGCTACGGCTTCTCACCTTAACCTTGCACGGGAACGTAACTCGCCGGTTCATTCTACAAAAGGCACGCCATCACCCATAGATCGGGCTCTGACTTCTTGTAAGCACACGGTTTCAGGTTCTATTTCACTCCCCTTCCGGGGTGCTTTTCACCTTTCCCTCACGGTACTGTTTCACTATCGGTCGCTAGGGAGTATTTAGCCTTACCAGATGGTCCTGGCAGATTCATACGGGGTTTCACGTGCCCCGCACTACTCGGGATCCGTCTCGGAGGGAACTGACTTTCGGCTACAGGGCTTTTACCTTCTATGCCGGGCCTTTCCAGACCTCTTCGCCTAACCAATTCCTTTGTAACTCCATGTGAGACGTCCCACAACCCCGGCCAGCAAGCTGACCGGTTTAGGCTAATCCGCGTTCGCTCGCCGCTACTGACGGAATCACTATTGTTTTCTCTTCCTCAGGGTACTTAGATGTTTCAGTTCCCCTGGTATGCCTCTTCACACCCTATGTATTCAGATGTGAGTGACTGGCTATTACACCAGCCGGGTTTCCCCATTCGGACATCCCCGGATCAAAGCTTGCTTACAGCTCCCCGAGGCAGTATCGTTGTTCGCCACGTCCTTCATCGGCTCCTAGCGCCTAGGCATCCTCCGTGTGCTCTTAGTAGCTTAACCATGTTCGCTCCGGTTTTGCGCTCATCGCTCTGTTGTTCGCTTGTTTCTCGATTGAATTAAATCAAGGTGGAAACAAGCTCGCAAAGGATCGCTGATCTCAAAACCTTCGCTGCTACTTTTTTTTACTTGGTCTTACAATGAAGACACAAGCAGCTAAAAGGATATTTCTAAAACGCAAATTCGTTTCGTTATCTAGTTTTCAAGGATCAAATGTAAATCATCATTGGTGGAGCCAAGCGGGATCGAACCGCTGACCTCCTGCTTGCAAGGCAGGCGCTCTCCCAGCTGAGCTATGGCCCCATATTTTGCCCCAAAAAGTAACGACAAGCTACGAAGTTTATCCCGATTACTTTCCGGAGACCCCGTATAAAGCAAGAAGTTTAGTTATGGGATTTATATGGTGGGCCCTAGTGGACTCGAACCACCGACCTCACCCTTATCAGGGGTGCGCTCTAACCAACTGAGCTAAGGGCCCATATTATTTTCTTGTGTACGCTCTTATGGTAACCCATAAGGGCATGCGCTTGGCAACGTCCTACTCTCCCAGGACCCTTCGGTCCAAGTACCATCGGCGCTGGAGGGCTTAACGGTCGTGTTCGGGATGGGTACGCGTGGAACCCCTCCGCCATCGCCACCAAACGCATTTTGAAAGAGGTTTGCTCTCTCAAAACTGAGCAACGAGTGAGATCGTTTTGCCTTACGGCATATTTGAATGTCTTCCTCAGAAGACGATTCTCCATAGAAAGGAGGTGATCCAGCCGCACCTTCCGATACGGCTACCTTGTTACGACTTCACCCCAATCATCTACCCCACCTTCGGCGGCTGGCTCCTTGCGGTTACCTCACCGACTTCGGGTGTTGTAAACTCTCGTGGTGTGACGGGCGGTGTGTACAAGACCCGGGAACGTATTCACCGCGGCATGCTGATCCGCGATTACTAGCAATTCCGACTTCATGCAGGCGAGTTGCAGCCTGCAATCCGAACTGAGACCAGCTTTGATAGGATTGGCTCCATCTCGCGACTTCGCTTCCCGTTGTACTGGCCATTGTAGTACGTGTGTAGCCCAGGTCATAAGGGGCATGATGATTTGACGTCATCCCCGCCTTCCTCCGGTTTGTCACCGGCAGTCATTCTAGAGTGCCCACCTTAAAGTGCTGGCAACTAAAATCAAGGGTTGCGCTCGTTGCGGGACTTAACCCAACATCTCACGACACGAGCTGACGACAACCATGCACCACCTGTCTCCTCTGTCCCGAAGGAAAGGTCTATCTCTAGACCGGTCAGAGGGATGTCAAGACCTGGTAAGGTTCTTCGCGTTGCTTCGAATTAAACCACATACTCCACTGCTTGTGCGGGTCCCCGTCAATTCCTTTGAGTTTCAGTCTTGCGACCGTACTCCCCAGGCGGAATGCTTAATGTGTTAACTTCGGCACCAAGGGTATCGAAACCCCTAACACCTAGCATTCATCGTTTACGGCGTGGACTACCAGGGTATCTAATCCTGTTTGCTCCCCACGCTTTCGCGCCTCAGCGTCAGTTACAGCCCAGAGAGTCGCCTTCGCCACTGGTGTTCCTCCACATCTCTACGCATTTCACCGCTACACGTGGAATTCCACTCTCCTCTTCTGCACTCAAGTCACCCAGTTTCCAGTGCGAACCAAGGTTGAGCCTTGGCCTTAAACACCAGACTTAAGCGACCGCCTGCGCGCGCTTTACGCCCAATAATTCCGGACAACGCTTGCCCCCTACGTATTACCGCGGCTGCTGGCACGTAGTTAGCCGGGGCTTTCTTCTCAGGTACCGTCACTCCGTTAGCAGTTACTCTAACGGTCGTTCTTCCCTGGCAACAGAGCTTTACGATCCGAAAACCTTCATCACTCACGCGGCGTTGCTCCGTCAGGCTTTCGCCCATTGCGGAAGATTCCCTACTGCTGCCTCCCGTAGGAGTCTGGGCCGTGTCTCAGTCCCAGTGTGGCCGTTCACCCTCTCAGGTCGGCTACGCATCGTCGCCTTGGTGAGCCGTTACCTCACCAACTAGCTAATGCGCCGCAGGCCCATCTGCAAGTGACAGATTGCTCCGTCTTTCATTACCGCTTCATGCAAAGCGATAAATTATCCGGTATTAGCTAACGTTTCCGCTAGTTATCCCAGTCTTGCAGGCAGGTTGCCTACGTGTTACTCACCCGTCCGCCGCTAACCATCAGAGGAGCAAGCTCCTCATCAAGTCCGCTCGACTTGCATGTATTAGGCACGCCGCCAGCGTTCGTCCTGAGCCAGGATCAAACTCTCCAAGAAAGTTTGTGACTCATTTTGAATCTGACGAGAAATTAATTCTCATTTGCTCGATCATCGATCCAGACAGTTGTCACGAACCCGATAATCTTGCGTTTTGGTTTCGTTACCGAAACCTTTATCTCACTCGTTGTTCAGTTTTCAAAGATCAAAATCTTTCGTTTTTTTCACCGCCGCATCTCAGCGGCGACTTTTATAATATATCATATTGCTCGATGCTTTGCAAGACTTTTTTTAAAAGTTTTTTCGGAGTTTTTCAACTCTTCAACATCTCACAGCTATCAGTTTCATAGAACCAAAACCGAAGCGAAAACTAATTTATCACAGAATATAGATGTCCGTCAAGCATTTAATGTTTGAATTGAGACAACTTACTGTTTCGTGCATATTTGGATAGTTCTTTTTGGGGTGCAAATCTCGCATACATACGGAATACGGTTTTATATCTTTTGGCAATCGCGTTTTTGACATCCTGATCCAATCGCTGATCACTCAAATCAAACAGCATTTCATCGAGTTCTTTGCGAAGCACATAATCCAATTCCTTGCATTCCTTATCATTAAAAAGCATACCCAGCATAATTGCCCGGCCTCCTTGTTTTTTCACAACATGTATTTTGGAATGTTCTCGATTCTACTGCCTTACTGTTATGCACAGTTTTTGGGAAAATTATGAATGTGATTTTTGATAAGTCCTTCCTGCAGATATTCATCCCTTCATTAAGGTAAAAGTTACTGTGCTTTCAATAATGGCAGCCACGAATAATAATATTACAATCCAGACCGAAGCGGTCACGGCTTTTCGAAACGCCTCCCTCCATCTCGCCCGCAATTCCCCCTTCCCGCTCCCGCCAAAACTGGAAAGAACCAAGAGTCCCATCTGAATGCCAAACGCGCTGGCGATAATTATAGCCGGTATCTCGATGATTCCATGAGGCAGCAATCCTTTGACAACCAGATCAAACAAACTTTCCCCATGATTGATCGAAGTATGTACAAGCAGTCCTACGACCATTCCATTCACCAACAGAAACAGCACCGGCAGAACCCCGATAAAAAGCCCCAAAAAAATCATGAGCACTGCTTTGATGCTGTTATTAAAGAAAATAAACACAAAAAAACTCCATTTCGGATGGGATGACAGGCTTAATTGATTACTGATTTCGCGTATACCGTTCATTTGCTGGTTGATCAATTCTGAAAGCGCACCGGTGCTGTACCATCCGACGGCGATGCCGAGAATAAATAAAAACGTAACGAATGCAAGTGTTTTGCGGATGGAACCTAAGTCTCTCAAAAAAGTTGAAGGATAAAACATATATAACCTCCTCTAGGGTAATAACTCGCTGGTACGAGCATACATTGAAGTAACCTGAATTTCGAAAGTCAAACCGCAAAAGCCTGTATTTCGCTTAAACCACGGTATTTTTCTTAAATAGTTACTTGCACCCTATGGGTGCAGTGAAAGTTCGGAAAACATCTTGATCCATCAGGTTTGGCATTTATCACCTCGAAAATCAGGGTAAACAAGCATAATCGAAGTGGGAAAGGGGCGACTATCGCAATGAATTCATTTTTTTATGTGCTGAACGGCCGCAAAATCAAACGAACCTTTTTTGTTCTGGCCGCGGCGCTGTTCGCGATCGGTATCATCTATGTAGAGTCAGACAACATTACGGTATTTTCTGAAGGGGCTCCCGAAGCCATTTACAGCGTTTCTACAGATAAGAAGGTGATCGCCCTGACATTTGATATCAGCTGGGGGGAAAAACGCGCCGAGCCGATCCTGAATGTCCTGAAAGACAAAGGCGTCGATAAAGCTACCTTCTTCCTCTCCTCTCCCTGGGGCAAAAGCCATCCGGATATCGTGAATAAAATCAAAACAGCCGGATTTGAGATCGGAAGCCATGGCCACAAACATGTCAATTACAGCAGCCTGAGCGACGAAGAAATCAAAACCCAGCTTCTTACAGCCAATTCTATATTAACCGATTTAACCGGAAAAGAACCACGTTTACTGCGTCTTCCAAATGGGGATTTTGATAAAAGAGTGCTGAAAATTGCCGACAGTCTAAACTACAAGGTTATTCAGTGGGATACCGACTCCCAGGACTGGAAAAATATCGGTGTCGAAAATATTGTAAATCGCGTTGTCACCAAAGCGCATCCAGGCGATATCGTCCTGCTTCATGCCAGCGATTCCTGCAAACAAACGCATGAAGCCCTGCCGGTCATCATTGACGAACTCCGCAAAAAAGGTTATGAGTTTGTTACTGTCTCCGATCTTTTGTCCCAAGCCGAAGCCAAAGGCCAGGAGGTCCATGACCAGGCTACGCTGCAGCAAGCGCTTGATGATGCCGCAGGGATGTAAGCCTTCAGAATATAAGAAAAACGTCTATCGACGTATTTTCATAGAAGACAGACCGCGCTTAGAGATAGTTTTTCTTGCGATTATAGAATTGTTCAGCGTAGCAAGAAAATTTATAAATTCTATAATCTTAAAAAACGTCTATCGACGTCCCTCAAGGAAGAAGGACCGCATTTGGCGGAAGTTTTTCTTGGATTATCAAGCCCCGCTTAAAACTTTAATTCATTTTCAAAGAAAAAGAGCTAAGTTTTCCTTAGCTCTTTTTTGGTTTTAGCAGCTTATGAAGTATTAAAATTTGGTATGCATTGCATGCGAGTAAAGGAACCACAATAAAAACAGTGGCATTGTTTACATTGATCTGCAGTCCCCCCACCATTTCTACGATCGTAACGGCCGTCATAAAAAAGATGGTTGGCACCCAAGCGGTAGCGTTGGTGGCTTTCGCTTTAAAATAAGCAACAATAATGGCTATGATCAAAATACCGCTGCCTAAAAGAATATCTGCGGTCTGACTGTGCTCTCTGCCTACGAACGAACGGAAGAACATGACTTCCAGCAGCGCAAGTACGGCAAGAACAAGCTGTATGTACTGCCAAACTTTTCTCGAAAAAACGCCGGTTGCCGTATAATTCAGGATCATATAAGCAAAAAAACCCAGCTGTGAATATACGCTTGTCATTGCTCCAAAACCGAATAAGATAAGCATATAAAACAATACATCGCTTACATCTTTAAATGATATGGACTCTCTGCTGAACGGCAGCACAAACCCGGTGATAATGGAGACAATGGCTCCTACAAGCAAGGTTTTAAAAAATAATTTGGACCAGTTTTTCAAGTTCAAATCGCCTGCACCCCCAAATGTTTATTTTACCAACGTTCACATTAAAAAACCATTCCCGTAAACGACATATTTCGAATTTTACTTTCGCATACTATATGCAGGATTACAATAAAGGAGTGACGCTCATGAAATGGACGGTTCCAGGCATATGGGGAATCATACTCGGAATATCTACCGTACTTTCAGGCTGCGGATCCGAACAGAGCTATGCACCGCCTCAGACCGATTATAAAGAGATGAAAACTATGGTCGTCGACATCCTGAAAAGCGATGAAGGCAAAAAGGCGGTCGAGGACGCGTTAAAACAGAGCGGAGGCGGCTCATCAGGCGGTCCGGGCATGCAAATGATGACCGCTCAGGCAACAGATCAAATCCGCAGCGCCGTTAAGGATACCATTACTTCCCCGGAATATAAAAAAGAATTTGAAAAAATCATGACCGATCCCCAGTTTGCCGGAGATTTCGCCAAAGCGATCAGTACCCAGAACAAGCAGCTGCACATGCAGCTTATCAAGGATCCGTCATATCAAAAAGCGGTTTCGGATATTATGAAATCCCCTGAAGTCATGAAGATGTTTCTTGACCTGACCAAAACGCCGGAATACCGTAAGCAATCCATGACCGTTATGCAGGAAGCCATGCAAAACCCGATGTTCAAAATCGAAGTGATGTCCCTTCTGAAAAATGTGGTGACCCAAGAGCTTCAGCCTAAAGTCGAAAAAGGCGGCGAAGGCGGCAAAAAGAAAGAAGGCGGCGGCGGGAAAGGCAAAGGCAAGGAAGGTGGCGGCGGCGGGGGTGATGGCGGTGGCGGCGGGTCCTGATCAGGTGAACCTCGAGCTATTTCACAAGGTAATCGCCATTCAATGCATCCACCACCTTCCGCTATAGAGCAGGAGCGGTACAACAAAGAAAAAAGCCCCTTTCGGGGCTTTTTTCTTTGTGAATACGTTTACGATTCACATTTGGCAATAATGCTGGCTGCCAGTTCATTATAGATCTGGCCGCTTGTCGTTTCGGATTTGTATACCGATGGCGAGAAATCCGGTTCCGAAATATGATTGTCTGGGGCGCCGAGCGGAAGCTGTGCCAGAAGTTCCGTATGCAGGGTTTCAGCCAACTGTCCGCCGCCGCCGCGGCCAAACACGAAATCTTTTTCGCCGCAGTGGGAACATTCATAATAAGCCATATTTTCAACCACGCCCAGAATCTCGTGCTGTGTCTGAATAGCCATTGCACCCGCACGGGCTGCGACAAAAGCGGCCGTCGCGTGCGGAGTCGTAACGATAATCTCCTTGCTTTGCGGCAGCATTTGATGCACATCCAGCGCAATGTCGCCGGTTCCCGGAGGAAGATCAAGCAGCAAGTAGTCCAGCTCGCCCCAATTCACATCGCCAAAAAATTGATGAAGCATTTTGCCGAGCATCGGTCCACGCCACACCACCGGATTGTTTTCACGGATAAAAAAGCCCATGGACATGACCTTAACGCCAAAACGCTCCACCGGTACAATCGATCCGTCCACGACGACAGGACCTTCCTCAATCCCCATCATATCCGGTACGCTAAATCCATAGATGTCCGCATCGATAAGCCCCACCTTTTTCCCCTGACGTGCAAGGGCGGCAGCCAAATTGACGGTAACGGTCGATTTACCGACCCCACCTTTCCCGCTCGCAACCGCGATAAAATGAACATCGGGATCATTCAGCAGTTCATTTTTCTCAAGCCCGGCGGCATGTCCTTTCACAAGCTTATCCTGGTCCGTTTGGGCCTCAGAGTTGCCCAAGATTTTACTGCGCTCATGCTCGTTGGCTTCGCGCATGCGGATATGGATCTCTTCCGCCCCGGCAGCCTGCAGACGTTCCCGGATTTCTTTTTCCAGCGCTTGTCCGTAGCCTTCACGATTGTCCAGCGTAATCACGGAAAGCGATATTTTGTTTCCTTTAACGACGATATCTCTTATCATTTGCAGTTCAATCATGCTTCTGCCGGTGGCAGTGTCCCCAATGGGATGCAGCAGTTCCTGAACTTGCTCACGCGATAACATGATGGCAGCACCTTCTCTTTATATATTGGCATCCGTTCACGGATAAGCCTTCTAGAGGTTGTTCAAAAAGTCCGCTTTTGATAAGAAAACCAATCGAGGCTCAATCAAGGATGAAAGGGCCGCGATTCAACGGTAGGTTTTCTTGCGATATAGAATTTCATCAGCGTAGCTAGATAACGAATAAATTCTATATCTAACACGAAGCGAATCTTGAATTCAGCCGGCCTAAGCAGATGCTTACGAAGTATGTTTCCTCCGGAAACATTTCAGGTGCTCACGCACCCACTACAAGCAGACGCCTTCGAAGTCGTTTTCTACGAAAACGTTTAGCTTCGCTCCTCAGTCCCTATCTTCATTCAACTGAAGCGTTTTGAAAAAACGCACATCGTAAGCATAAGCCTCGGTACTGAAAACCAGCCTTTTTGAACACGCACTTCTAGTAGGTATTATACCATCAACGCCCATTTTCTGAAGACAAATTCACCTTTTCCCCGGATAAATAACGCAGCACTCCCTTGTAAACGGCTGCAGCCACCTTCCTCTGGTAATTCTCGTCCCTTAGCAGCTGCGATTCCTGCGGATTGGAAAGGAACCCGACCTCCACCAGCGACGCGGGCATTTTCAAAGCTTGCAGCAGGTACACGGTATTTGTCGTTTTAGCGACTCGGTCCGTATTTTCGAGATTCCGTTTAATTTCGTCCTGAATCAGCACAGCAAGCGTTTGATTGTCGGGATGGCCAGGATAATAAAAGGTTTGCGCCCCGCTCCAGCGGCTGGACGGAAAACTGTTCAAATGAATGCTCAGAAACAGATCGACCTTGGTATCCTCGATCTTCTTCGCCCGCCGCTTCAAATCTTCAGTTTTGCGCTTGGAATATCCCTTGGTCTCGGCTTCGGCCAGGTCGTAGTCGCCTTCGCGGGTCATATAAACAAACGCCCCTGCTTGCTGCAAATAATCGCGCAGATACAGCGTAATCGCTAGATTCACATCCTTTTCGACCACTCCCTGCTTGCTTACAGCTCCGCCATCAGGTCCGCCATGACCGGCGTCCAGCGCAATCACTTTGCCTGAGAGCGGAAGGCTCCAGTGCTCGATCGTGTCTACAGCAGGCACTTTAAACATAACTATGGCGATAAATACAACGAGCAAGCATATGCCGATGAGCAGCTTTTTGACGGAACTTAGCCGAATCCACAGCACCTGCTTGCCAGGCCCCTGCTTGGACATCAAAAATCCACCTCCGTTCCCATATCGACTCTACTCATCTATATGGGAGAAGGTGGACAAATAGTACTTTAAGTACTTTAAGGCGTAACTTGCGCTCTCATTCCGGCTATAAGCACCTCAGCCACCTCCGGCCGGGTAAATTCCGGCGGCGGACACTGGCCGTCCCGCAGCAACCCGCGCACTTTGGTGCCGGAAAGGGTCAAATGCTCCTCTTTGGGATGCGGGCAGGTTTTGCTGGAGGCCATGTTTCCGCATTTCTTGCAGAAAAAGCTGTGTTCGAAAAACAGCGGTGTAATGCCAAGCTCCTCCGGCTTGAAACCGGAAAAGATCTCCTGCGCTTCATAAGTGCCATAGTAATCGCCAACCCCGGCATGATCTCTGCCAACGATGAAATGAGTGCATCCATAATTTTTACGTACAATGGCATGGAAAATGGCCTCTCTCGGGCCTGCATACCGCATAGCTGCAGGAAACACGCCCAGGAAGGTGCGATCTTCAGGATAATAGTTTTTCAGGAGCACCAGATAGCTTTTCATCCGAACATCGGCCGGCACATCATCGGATTTGGTCTCCCCGACAAGCGGATTCAAAAAAAGGCCATCCACGATCTCCATGGCACTTTTCTGAATATACTCATGGGCACGATGTACGGGATTGCGGGTTTGGAAGCCAACCACCGTTTTCCAGCCCTTTCGATGGAATAGTTCTCTTATCGCCGCCGGATCAAAATAAAATTCGCCAAATCTTTCCGGCTTAGGCCGGTTCATAATCTTAATGCTGCCGCCAACGCAGATCGGAGAACGCTCAAACAGCTTTTTCACGCCAGGATGCTCGGGATCATCGGTTTTGAACACCTTCCGCGCTTCGTCTCCCTGATCCGTTTCAAAGACACTCTCAACGGTCAAAATCGCATATATAATGCCGTCCTCTGCGCCCGTTAAAGCTACTTGTTCTCCGACGTTCAAACCTCGGGCAGTCTTTTCGTCCACCGATAATGTAACCGGCAGGCTCCATACCGTTCCATCGGCCAACCGCATAGAGTTTACGACACAGCGGTAATCCGCTTCGTTCATGAATCCCTCAAGCGGAGAAAAGGCACCGCTGCCAATCAAGTCGAGATCGGAAACCGTCCAGCTATTGATCCGGATCTGTTTGATTAGAGAGGCGGTATGCAGAAGCTCTTCCCGCTCCCTTCCTTCTGCAATCCGGTTGATAAGCTTGCCGCCATGCGGAAGAATCGCTGTCATGACTGTTACCTCCTTTCCATATCGATTATTGGTGAAGTCCGCATTCCGTCTTATCGCTTCCGGCCCAGCGTCCCGCCCGCGGATCTTCTCCCGGCTGAACGGGACGTGTACAGTGCTCGCAGCCGATGCTTGGATAATTCAGGTCATGAAGGGGATTGTAAAACACCTGGTTTTTCCGGATATAATTCCAGACGTCATCTGAAGTCCAATCCGCAAGCGGATTAAATTTTACAAGTCCGAACTTGTGGTCATATTCAACCTTCTTAGTATTTGCGCGCGTCGGGGCCTGATCTCTGCGAATGCCCGTTATCCAGGCATCATACTGTGAAAGAATGCGCGTCAGCGGTTCAACCTTGCGGATATTGCAGCATCCATTCGGATCGTTTTTCCAAAGTCCATCTCCATGCAAGGCTGCCTGCTCTTCCGGGGTCAATTTGGGGGATACTCTGACGAACTCGATTCCGTATTTGGACTCCAGCCTGTCTTTGGTTTCATAGGTTTCTTTAAAATGAAAATCCGTATCCAGATAAAAAATATCGGTTGAAGGGCTTACTTTTTGCAAAATATCAACCAAAACCACATCTTCGGCTCCAAAGCTGCAGGCAAACGTGAGGTTAGGAAATGTTTGAACGGCAACACGGATCAATTCCTCGACCGAAGCGTGCTCCAATTCAACCGCTTGAACCTCAATCCATTTTTCTTTTTCAAGCAAATTCATCGCGAATGTCTCTCCCCTTTCAAATCATGAACATGAATTAAATTAGTAAATACCAAGTGGTTTAATATGATTTAAATCCAGTATAAAGCAATTGATTTGGTTGTCAATCCTATAAAAGGAATTTAGGACCAAAACAACCCCACAAAGTGACGCATGACCTTCGAAGCTTATTCCGATTTACTTTGCGGGGACCCCGGAAGTTTATACTTTCTGATATGTCAAAAAAAGGGCCCCTCGAAATCGAAAGGTCCCTTCATGAATACAGTTAGAATTCCAATGCTCTCTTTGCGTTTCTCTTGTCGTCCTCAAGCATCCGATGCAGGTCGTATGGATGGTAAAAGCCACATTCCATCATATAGTTAAAGACTTGCGCATGGAATTTGATGGCGTTGTTGAGATGCTTCACAAATGTATCCCTCAACTGCGGAGTCGCCGTTTCCGTGATGGCATCGGCATATCTCATTATGTTGTTTTTGGCAAACTCGAGTAAATGACCTGCATAAAAGGCCGTCATATCCTCATGCTCTCCTTTGCCTTTTTGGTTCCTGGCTTCCATTGGAGCGAGTGAATAAAAGTGAAGCAGGTCCCGCAGATTCGATTCGGTACACCGGATCGCTTCCTCATACAATGCGTGCAGCTTTGGGTCGCATACCTCATGAATATGTTTTTTAAGAGCAATCAGATTATTGGACTGCGAAGCGGTAAGCTCATGCAATTTCAGCGTTTCATGCCATGCCAGATGCTTATGCTGTACATTTGGATGCAATTTAAGATCCCTCCGTTTCAGTGATACTACAACATATGATGAATTCGCCCAGTAGGCACATTGTCTCACTCCAAAAGAATAATTTTTTGCCCATTAAAGGAACAATACATAAGGGATCAAACAACACATCAAATCAGAGGAGGATTTTTCAGTGAACACATTCCAATCCAACCAAATTTCCCAAGTGGTACAGCAACTGATTCAACAAACTCAGCAAGCATCCCAGCAATATCAACAACTGTTAAGACAAGAAGAAAGCAATGCCATGCAGCTTGAGCAGCTGGCTCAACGCGAGCGCCATGCCGTTCAAGTGATCCAAAACGCTTTGCAAGGTCACCAAACCGCTATTCAGCAACTGCAGCAAATTTCGAGTATGGCCCATCAAATGGAGAGCACTACTCAATCCTACTCGGCGTATGGACAGCAGTCTAACCAAACGACAGGGAACTACCAAGGTTATCAAGGATATCAAGGCGGATACCAACGCCAATAGGATGAAGTTGGAATCAACGGAAGTTGGTTCTACGGAAGATACGCTTTGCACTTTGCAAAATTAAAGGCATAAAATACAAAAAAGAGCTGCATTTGCAGTTCTTTTTTGATAAGTAAAACAACAACAGCCCCCGGCCATAAAGGCCAGAGGCTGTGATCCTTGGTTGCAAGGAGATATTAACGTTTCGAGAACTGAGGCGCGCGACGAGCCGCTTTGAGACCGTATTTTTTACGTTCTTTCATACGTGGGTCACGAGTCAGGAATCCAGCCTTTTTCAGAGCTGGACGGAAGTCTGGGTCAGCTTTGAGCAGTGCACGGGAAATACCGTGACGGATAGCTCCTGCTTGACCGGAGATACCACCACCATGAGCAATAACGAGCACGTCGTATTGTCCCAGTGTTTCAGTCAGGTTCAGTGGTTGTTTAACGATCAGTTTGAGGGTTTCCAAACCGAAATATTCATTGATGTCGCGTTTATTGATGACAATGCGTCCTTCACCCGGTACAAGGCGAACACGTGCTACCGAATGTTTACGACGACCTGTCCCATAGTATTGTACTTGTGCCATGAAACTTGTCCTCCTTTTAATTATCCGCGAAGTTCGTAAACTTCAGGTTTTTGTGCTGCATGTGGATGTTCGGTGCCTGCATAGACTTTAAGTCTCAGCTTCATTTTTTCGCCCATACGGGTTTTAGGAAGCATGCCGTGAACAGCAGATTCCAATACACGTTCAGGTTTGCTGTTCAGCAGGTCTTGAGCGTTCGTCACTTTCAAACCGCCTGGATGCATAGAGTGACGATAGTATTTTTTGTTTTGCAGTTTTTTACCTGTCAAATGGATCTTCTCGGCATTGATGATGACAACGAAATCGCCGCCGTCAACATGAGGTGTAAATTGTGGCTTGTGTTTGCCGCGAATCAAAGCAGCTGCTTCGCTTGCCAAACGACCAAGCGTTTTGCCTTCGGCATCAATGATATGCCAATTGCGCTCAACTTCATTTGGCTTCGCCATATAGGTGGTACGCATGAATAGTTCCTCCTTGGTTTCATCCGAAAATCATTTATCTTCGTTCTTTGTCGTTAAAAGAAATCATTTGTAAATGTTAGGTTTGCCATTTTCTTATTTGGGGGCTGTGGGAGAGCCATAAGAAAACACAACTTTTATTTTACAGGAAAGGTAGTTAAATCGCAAGCCGAAATTTAATATTTTGCATCAAAATTCTCATACTCCACATTCCATAACATGAGTCCCTTCGATTCGGCCGTCGGCCCTGCTTTCATCCGGTCTTTCGCCTCAAGAATCGTAGCGATGTCTTCAGGTTTTTTGCGGCCTTTGCCCACTTCCAGCAGCGTGCCCACAATAATGCGGACCATATGCTGCAAAAAGCCGTTCCCGGTGATGTAGATATGGATCAAGCCCTGATCCCGGGTTCCCGGGCGGCACATGGATTGATCCCTATCGATATGGGCATCATATACAGTGCGGATATGAGATGGCTTGGTAGAGTGGCGGGACGCAAAGGATGTG
This sequence comes from Paenibacillus azoreducens, assembly GCF_021654775.1. Taxonomy (NCBI): domain Bacteria; kingdom Bacillati; phylum Bacillota; class Bacilli; order Caryophanales; family Paenibacillaceae; genus Paenibacillus; species Paenibacillus azoreducens. The sequence continues at coordinate 6,639,572 of NZ_AP025343.1, forward strand.
AAGTCATGCGTGCCGATCAGATGCCTGAGCCCTTCAGCCATCGCCTCGACGTTCAGCTTGCCGTAATGATGGAGCTCCGTGTTTCTCCGGAACAGATCCGGATATTGATTGGCATTGATCGTATAGCGGTACGTCTTGCGTTTGGCCGATCGTCGCGAATGGAAATCAAGCGGAACATCCCTGGCTTCGGTGACCATGATGTCTTTCGGCAGCCTGGAGTTGAGCGCCAGGCCCCAGCGTTCCGCCGGAATCTGCGATTCGGTGTGAAAATGAAAGACTTGCCCCACAGCATGGACACCGGCATCGGTGCGCCCTGAGGCATGAATTTTCACTTTCTCTCCCGTCAGCATTTCAATGGCTTTCTCCAAATAATCCTGAATGGCATTGCCATCCGGCTGAGTCTGAAAACCGCTGTAATTCGTACCGTCATAGCTGACTATCATACATATATTGCGCATTCCCATAAACCTCCTGAATCCAATGCCGGTTTGCTCCTATTCCGCCTGCTTCACGAAACATAAAACGGCTCCGCCGTCATTCACGGCGAAGCCGTTCCAAGGTAAAGCCATAGGAACACGAAACGAAGCCTGTTACCCGGATAAGACATTCATCTTATTTCCGTGCACAGGCCCCGGACGTGAAAAAAAGGGTTTGATCAGAATCATACGATTCCTTCCCCCCTTTCCCCATCCTCACCTGTTTACGCGCGGTCAACCAGTTCGAGATAAACCATAGGCGCGGAATCACCGCGGCGAGGTCCGAGCTTCAGAATACGAGTGTATCCGCCTGGACGCTCAGCGTAACGGGTAGCCAGTTCGCTAAACAATTTTTGGATTGCATCTTGCTCTCCATCAATGGTTTCACGGCGAACGAATGCTGCCACTTGACGGCGAGCATGAAGGTCACCCTTCTTCGCTTTCGTGATCAGCTTTTCAGCGATGGAACGAACTTCTTTCGCTTTCGCTTCCGTCGTTTGAATGCGCTCATATAAGAACAGGTCGGTTACCAGGTCACGAAACAAAGCTTTACGTGCGCTGGAATCGCGGCCCAACTTTTGGTATGCCATGTTTTCCCCTCCTTCGCTAACGAATCTAAGATGCTATTCTTCTGTACGAAGCCCTAATCCGAGTTCCTCGAGCTTTTCTTGAACTTCCTCCAAAGACTTGCGGCCCAAGTTGCGGACTTTCATCATGTCTTCTTCGGTTTTCGTCGTCAGCTCTTGTACCGTATTGATGCCGGCACGTTTGAGGCAATTGTAGGAACGAACAGAGAGATCCAGCTCTTCGATCGTCATTTCAAGCACTTTTTCTTTTTTGTCTTCTTCTTTTTCGACCATGATTTCCGCATCTTTCGCTTCGTCGGTCAAACCAACGAACAGCATCAAATGCTCGGTCAAAATTTTGGCGCCGAGGCTAACAGCCTCTTCTGGACGAATGCTTCCATCGGTCCATACTTCAAGCGTCAATTTGTCGTAGTTGGTCACTTGACCAACCCGCGTATTCTCCACGCCATAGTTGACGCGGCTAATCGGGGTATAGATAGAATCGACCGGGATGACGCCAATCGGTTGATCATCACGTTTATTCTTATCTGCTTGGACATAGCCACGACCGCGGTTAGCAAAAATACGCATGTGAAGTCTCGACCCCGGACCCATCGTAGCAATATGGAGGTCAGGGTTGAGGATTTCAACATCGCTGTCCGCCCGGATGTCTCCTGCCGTCACAACACCTTCGCCTTCAGCATCAATCTCGAGGACTTTCTCCTCATCGGAATGAATTTTAAGCGAAAGAGCCTTCAGGTTCAGAATAATTTCCGTCACGTCTTCCATTACACCCGGAACCGTAGAGAACTCGTGCAGCACGCCATCAATTTGTACGGATGTTACGGCTGCGCCCGGCAGCGAGGAAAGCAGGATCCGACGAAGGGAATTCCCCAAAGTCGTTCCATATCCACGCTCAAGCGGTTCTACAACAAACTTGCCATAAGCTCCGTCTTCGCTGACGTCAACGGTCTCAATTTTCGGCTTTTCGATTTCAATCACGCAAGTACCCCTCCTTCAAGCGTCGCTCCTATTTGAAACTTTTACCTTACCCTTGTGCGATCATGTAGTATGCCTAAACAACCATTATTAGCAGATTGTGCCGGAAATATACCACATTTTTCAGGTTTGCTTCAATTAGACACGACGACGTTTAGGTGGGCGGCAACCGTTATGTGGAACTGGAGTTACGTCTTTGATCAGGTTGACTTCCAGACCTGCAGCTTGCAATGCGCGGATCGCTGCTTCACGGCCTGCACCTGGACCTTTAACCATAACTTCTACCGATTTCATACCATGTTCCATTGCAGCTTTAGCCGCGGATTCAGCAGCCATTTGCGCTGCGAACGGAGTCGACTTACGGGAACCTTTGAATCCAAGGCCGCCGGAGCTTGCCCAGGAAATCGCGTTTCCATGAGGATCCGTAATTGTTACGATGGTATTATTGAAAGTGGAACGAATATGAGCCACTCCGGATTCAATATTTTTGCGGTCACGACGTTTAGTACGTACGACTTTTTTCGGTTTAGCCATTGTCTTTTATCCCCCCTTCTTATTTCTTCTTGTTCGCTACAGTACGACGAGGGCCTTTCCGTGTACGAGCATTCGTTTTAGTACGTTGTCCACGAACCGGCAGACCGCGGCGATGACGAACCCCACGATAGCAGCCGATCTCAACGAGACGTTTAATATTCAAAGAAATCTCACGACGCAGGTCACCTTCAACCTTAACCGTTCTGTCGATCGATTCACGCAATTTGCTGACTTCATCTTCCGTCAAATCACGAACACGAGTGTCCGGATTGATGCCTGTTGTGCTCAGAATTTTCTGGGAAGTCGTTTTACCGATTCCGAAAATATAAGTCAAGGCGATCTCAACGCGTTTGTCACGTGGCAAATCCACACCAGCTATACGAGCCATTTTACGCTACACCCCCTTCTATTAACCTTGTTTTTGTTTGTGCTTCGGATTTTCACAGATAACCATTACAGTCCCTTTGCGGCGAATGACTTTGCATTTTTCGCAAATGGGCTTTACAGAAGGTCTTACCTTCATGTTAATTACCTCCCTCAAGTTTTGCAAAAAACAAAACTCGCTTCGTAAGGATTGATTAAAGTCTTGCTCTCGCAAAACTTAGTTCCGAATTTACCTCCATCATGAAGGAAGCAAATTCATATATAAGGATCAACCGGACTTTACAAGTGTAAACCCGCGATCAAACACTTTCAAGTGCCCTATAGGATCATAACATCCCGGACGTCCTATGAAAAGAAACGGTAAAAATTACTTACGGTACGTTATACGGCCTTTGGTTAAATCATAAGGCGATAACTGCACGACCACTTTGTCGCCTGTCAGAATACGGATAAAGTGCATCCGTAGCTTACCGGAAACATGAGCAAGAATTTGATGACCGTTCTCAAGCTCAACTTTGAACGTTGCATTCGGCAGCGGTTCAATAACCGTACCTTCCACTTCAATTACATCTTCTTTGGCCACAGTTAGTCTCCTTTCTCTTCAGCATGGGTTTCGGTGGACTTCATAAACTTCGCCACTGCAAAACGCAGTTTTCCGTTTGTGACCCGACCGCTTTCATTTAAACTGTTTGCGACCTCGCTGCTAATGAAGGACTGGGGTTGCAGATGAAGAACATTCTTTTTCTTCCTCTGATCAAACTTTCGTCTGTGCCCATCCGCAATATACACGAACCTGCTGTCCTCAATGGATACGACCACGGCCACCTGTCCGGCATTTTTGCCTTTCAGGATTTTCACAATCTGGCCGATTTGCAGGGTGCTTTGATTGCTCAATAACATCACCTACATATCCAGTTTTGTGAGAATTTCATGTCCGCCGTCAGTAACGGCAACCGTATGCTCGAAGTGAGCGCACATGGATCCGTCGACCGTAACGACCGTCCAGTTGTCTTCCAGCGTTTTGACATAACGCGAGCCGGCATTTACCATCGGTTCAATCGCCAGCACCATGCCGGGTTTGAGCCGTGGGCCCCGGTCCGGAACGCCATAGTTCGGAATTTCGGGTTCTTCATGCAGTTCTGCCCCAACTCCGTGTCCGACATACTCCCGAACAACAGAGAATCCGGCGTCTTCAATGACGCACTGGATGGCATGCGAGATCGTGAACAGGCGCACATCAGGTTTGACAAGCTCCAAGCCTGCATACAAAGATGCTTCGGTTACGTCCAGCAGACGCTGGGTTTCAGCCGAAATTTTGCCTACAGGATAGGTCCAAGCGGAGTCTCCATGATAACCACGGTACTGCGCACCGATGTCTAGCGTAATAATGTCGCCTTCGTTTAATTTGCGTTTGCCGGGAAATCCATGTACCAATTGATCATTGACTGAAGCGCAAATGCTGGCAGGAAAACCATTGTAGCCCTTAAAAGACGGCAGTGCTTTCTGACTGCGAATGTAGTGATCGGCAATAGCGTCCAGTTCCCCGGTCGTAATACCCGGTTCAATGTGTTTTGCCATGAGACGATGCGTTTCCGCCACAATTCGCCCTGCTTCCCGCATAAAGCCGAGTTCCGTTTCGGACTTACAAATGATCATTACGACTAACCTCGCAGCACCGATACGATTTCTTTCGATACCGTACCGATTTCTTGATCACCATCGATCTGACGCAAAAGACCTTTGTTCTCATAAAATGCTAGGAGCGGTGCTGTTTTGTTGATATATTCGTCCAGACGGGTACCTACGCTCTCTTCGTTGTCATCCGAGCGCTGATACAACTCGCCGCCGCATTTATCACATACACCTTCCTGTTTTGGCGGATTAAAGATCACATGGTAAGTAGCTCCGCAGCTTTTACAAATCCGGCGGCCCGTCAGGCGTGCCATCAATTTGTCGCGGTCGACCTTGAGGTTGACGACATGATCGAGCTGGGTATTCAGTCTGCTAAGAATTTCATCCAGCGCTTCCGCTTGCGAAAGAGTTCTTGGAAAACCATCCAATAAAAAACCTTTTTCGCAATCGGACTGCTGCAGACGTTCTTCCACAATGCCGATCGTTACGTCATCCGGTACCAGAAGTCCTTGATCCATGTATTCTTTAGCTTTAATCCCAATGGGAGTTCCCTGTTTAATCGCCAAACGAAATGCATCGCCGGTGGAAATATGGGGAATGCCGAATTCATTGACAATGACTTCCGCCTGTGTTCCTTTTCCTGCCCCAGGAGGGCCCATGAATAGTATGTTCACGTTTTTCTCTCCCTCCGTCTTGCCTCTTTACAAGAAACAACGCAATAAGTTGCCGGGAAGCTTAAAAGCCACTTCACCGGAACCTATTACTTATTTATTGATAAAACCTTTATAGTGGCGTTTGATCAACTGACTTTCGATGGTCTTCATCGTATCAAGTGCCACCCCGATGACGATCAGGAACGAAGTGCCTCCGATTTTAACTGCGCTTGGCAAGTGAGCCAGCGTACCAAAACCGATCGGCAAGATAGAAATAACAGCCAGGAAAAGTGCTCCGGTCATGGTAAGCCGGGACATTACACGGGTCAGATATTTCTCGGTAGCTTTACCTGGACGAATGCCAGGGATATAGCCGCCGTTCTTCTTCATGTTCTCAGCCATTTGGTTCGGGTTCATCTGCACGAAGGTGTAGAAGAACGTAAAACCAATGATCATCAGGATATACAATACCATACCGAGAGGGTAGTCATATCTCAAGTTGTTCATAATCCATTTAGCCCACTCATGATTAGACCAGAATCCCGCGATAATGGTAGGGAATTGCAGCAGGGATACGGCGAAGATAACCGGAATAACGCCAGCCGCATTGATTTTCAGCGGAATATGCGTATTCTGTCCACCATACATCTTGTTGCCGACCACACGTTTGGCGTATTGTACAGGAATTTTACGAATCGCCTGTTGGATGTAAATCACACCGACAATAATCGCTACAATCACAAGCAAGACGATTAGTGTTTTCAGCGTATTCATAAAAGTCTGACCTTCTTGAATAAACTCGGATTGAGCCGAAGAACGGATATAACCCGGAATATTGGCAACGATCCCGGAGAAAATCAGCAGGGAAATCCCGTTTCCGATTCCTTTTTCCGTCAGCTGCTCACCTAGCCACATCAAGAATGAGGTACCTGCTGTCAGCACGATGGCAATCAGCAGATAATCTGCAAAGGTCGCATTAGGAATCATTTCGGCCGAGTACATCCGGTTAAAACCGATAGATGTTGCAAATGCCTGGATGATAGCCAATGCTACCGTAAGGTACCGCGTCAATTGCGCGGATTTCTTTTTCCCGTGCTCCCCTTGTTTTGCCCACTCGGCCAGCTTCGGGATAACGTCCATCGAAAGCAATTGCACGATAATGGACGCGGTAATATACGGCACGATCCCGAGGGCGAAGATCGAGAACTGATGCAGCGCACCGCCCGAGAACGTGTTTAAGAGACCAAACAATTCTGCGCCTTGCTGATTCGTCTGTTCCAAGACCGCCTTATTGACGCCAGGAACAGGAACGAATGAACCGATACGGTAAATGATCAGCACAAACAAGGTGAACAAAATTCTTTTACGAAGGTCCTCAACCCGCCATATATTCTTTAGGGTCTTAAACATTAGATCACCTCGGTTTTACCGCCGGCAGCCTCGATCTTCTCTACCGCAGATTGAGAGAACTTGTTTGCTTTTACAGTCAACTTCACGGTTACTTCACCGTTGCCAAGAATTTTGATGCCGCTTTTCGTGTTTTTCACTACGCCGCTCTCCACCAAAAATTCAGGAGTAACTTCTGTGCCCTCTGCAAAGCTGTTCAGTTCCTCGATGTTAACAATCGCATACTCTTTCCGGGTAGGATTTACAAAACCACGTTTTGGCAAACGACGATACAGTGGGTTCTGTCCGCCTTCGAATCCAGGACGCACACCGCCGCCGGAACGAGCGTTTTGCCCTTTGTGACCGCGACCGGATGTTTTACCCGTACCGCTACTTGTACCGCGACCTACACGCTTGCGGTCTTTGCGGGAACCAGCAGCTGAAGTAAGTTCATGTAACTTCATCGTTCGTTGCACCTCCTTAATATTTGTAGGTTAATTCTAAAGCAGATTAACCTTCGATTTCTTTAACGGATACCAGATGGCTCACTTTGTTGACCATGCCGCGAATCGCGGGATTGTCGTTGTGCACCACGCTGGAATTAAGTTTACGCAAGCCGAGAGTTTTTACAGTCGTACGTTGATTTTCAGGACGACCGATCACACTGCGGACGAGGGTAATTTGAAGTTTAGCCATGACATTCCCTCCTTACCCGAGCAGCTCTTCGACAGATTTGCCACGAAGTTTGGCAACCTCTTCAACACGCTTCAGACGGGACAAACCTTCCAAAGTCGCGTTGACCATATTCATGGAGTTCGAAGTACCCAAAGATTTTGTCAAGATGTCACCTACACCAGCCAGTTCGAGTACCGCACGAACAGGACCGCCAGCGATTACTCCAGTACCTTCGGAAGCTGGTTTCAACAGAACGCGACCAGCACCAAAGTGGCCAGTTACCAGGTGAGGAATGGTTGTTCCTACGATCGGAACGTGGATCAGATTTTTCTTAGCATCTTCGATGCCTTTGCGGATCGCGTCAGGTACTTCGCCGGCTTTACCGATACCCGCACCAACCCAGCCTTTGCCGTCGCCGACAACAACCAGAGCGCTGAAGCTGAAACGGCGTCCGCCTTTTACAACTTTAGCTACGCGGTTAATATTTACAACTCTTTCAGACAGTTCTAAAGTGTTCGGATCTACACGCAAGTCGTTAACCTCCTTTTTAGAAATTCTTAGAATTCCAAGCCTGCTTCGCGTGCTGCTTCAGCCAGGGCTTGAATCCGTCCATGATACAGGTAACCGCCACGGTCGAATACTACCGCTGTGTGACCTTTTTCTTTCGCGCGTTTAGCAACCAGTTCGCCAACTTGACGAGCTGCTTCTACGCTGCCGCCGTTTTTAACGGAACCGCTCAGTTCTTTATCCACAGTGGATGCGGAAACGATGGTTACGCCTGCTACGTCGTCGATCAGTTGAGCATAGATATGTTTAGAAGAACGGAATACGTTCAGACGTGGACGAGCTGCAGTACCTTGGATTTTCTTGCGTACACGCAGATGACGTCTGACACGTGCTTTGTTCTTATCCTGTTTAGTAATCATGACTTCCCTTTCACTCCTTTCAGTTTGCCATTACAGCTTCACTTTAAGACGCACAGGGTAAAAAACTGATAAGTTTAGAAAACTTATTTCTTCTTACCAGCTTTACCTTCCTTACGGATGATGCGTTCGCCTTCATATTTGATACCTTTGCCTTTGTATGGCTCAGGTTCGCGAACGGAACGGATTTGGGCAGCGTATGCACCTACGCGCTCTTTATCGATCCCTTTTACGATGATTTTCGTATTTGAAGGCACTTCGAATTCGATGCCTGGTTCTGGAGTGATTTCAACCGGATGAGAGTAACCTACGTTCAGGACGATCTTATCTCCGGATTTGTTTGCACGATATCCGACCCCAACCAATTCCAGAGATTTGGAGAATCCTTCGGTTACGCCGCTTACCATGTTGTTGACAACGCTGCGGGTCGTGCCGTGAAGGGAACGATGCAGTTTGTTTTCAGATGGGCGTTCAACGACGATTTCGTTGTTCTCAACCGTTACTTTCATATCTTTGTGAAGTTCACGAGTCAAAGAGCCTTTAGGGCCTTTAACGGTGATTACGCTATTGTTCAGTGTGACATCCACACCGCTAGGTACTGCGATTGGTTTGCGACCAATACGGGACATGTGTTGCACCTCCTTGTTCTGTGACGTGTATTACCAAACGTAGCAGACAACTTCTCCGCCAGCTTTGGATTGACGAGCTTCCTTGTCAGTCATAATCCCCTTGGAAGTGGAGATAATCGCGATTCCGAGACCGCCGAGTACACGAGGAATTTCGTTGCTCTTCGTGTATACGCGCAGACCTGGTTTACTGATTCTCTTCAGACCGGAGATAACGCGTTCGTTGTTAGGGCCGTATTTCAGGAAAACACGGATAATCCCTTGTTTATTGTCATCGATATATTCTGCATCACGGATGAAACCTTCACGCTTCAGGATCTCAGCAATTTGCTTTTTCATCGTCGAAGCAGGCATTTCTACTGTTTCGTGACGCACAGTGTTAGCGTTACGAATACGAGTAAGCATATCTGCAATTGGATCAGACATAGTCATGTGTGTGAACCTCCTTCCCGGTTATAAACTACTTACCAACTTGCTTTTTTCACGCCAGGAATCTGGCCTTTATAAGCTAATTCACGGAAACAAATTCTGCAAATTTTGAATTTTTGCAGTACCGAATGTGGACGACCACAACGTTCGCAACGTGTGTAAGCACGAACTTTATACTTAGGCGTACGTTGTTGTTTTACTTTCATCGAAGTTTTTGCCACTTAGCCTGACACCTCCTAATAATTTTCGGAGAAATGGATTCACGAATTACTTCGCGAAAGGCATTCCCAATTGAGCGAGCAGCTCGCGGGACTCTTCGTCAGTTTTAGCCGTCGTTACGATAACGATATCCATACCACGGACTTTATCCACTTGATCGTACTCGATCTCAGGGAAGATCAGTTGTTCCTTGAGGCCAAGCGTGTAGTTACCGCGTCCGTCAAATGCTTTGGTGGACACGCCGTGGAAGTCACGTACACGTGGAAGGGTGATGTTGAACAATTTGTCCAAGAAGTAATACATGCGCTCACCGCGCAGCGTTACTTTCACACCGATCGGCATATTCTCACGCAATTTGAATCCTGCGATGGATTTTTTAGCACGAGTGATAACTGGTTTTTGACCAGCGATCAGCTGCATATCATTCACTGCGGAATCAAGTACTTTCGAGTTGGATACGGCATCACCCACACCCATGTTGATGACAACCTTCTCGACTTTAGGTACTTGCATTACCGTAGAATAGTTGAACTTCTGCATCAAAGCAGGAGTAATTTCGTTCAGAAAACGTTCTTTCATTCTTGCTGCCATGAATCATAAACCTCCTTTCTCCACTGTTCGATTAATCGATAACCTCTCCGGATCTTTTCGCTACGCGAACCTTTTTACCGTTATCGAGCACTTTATAACCAATACGGGTTACTTTGCCGCTCTTCGGATCAAGATGCATCACGTTGGATACGTGGATTGGCGCTTCTTGTTCGATGATTCCGCCTTGCGGGTTCATTTGGTTAGGCTTTTGGTGTTTTTTCACCATGTTCACGCCTTCCACCAGCACGCGGTTTTCACGAGGATAAGCTGCAATGACACGGCCTTTTTTGCCTTTGTCTTTACCGCTGATCACCATAACCGTGTCGTCTTTTTTGACGTGAAGCTTGTTGTTGTGGGATTCCAGAACCTTTTTCACTTTTGGCATTTGTTACACCTCCTGCAGCTTGCCGCTTTGGCAAGATAACTTGGAACGATCTATTCTATCGGTTATCCGATTCACCTTAAAGTCTTAGATAACTTCCGGTGCCAAGGAAACGATTTTCATGAAGTCTTTATCGCGAAGTTCACGTGCCACTGGTCCGAAAATACGAGTTCCGCGTGGGCTCTTGTCTTCTTTAACAACAACCGCTGCGTTTTCGTCAAATGCGATGTAAGATCCGTCTTTACGACGTACAGAACGCTTCGTACGAACCACAACAGCCTTGACTACGTCACCCTTTTTGACAACGCCGCCTGGTGTTGCTTGTTTTACGGAACAAACGATCAAATCGCCAATTGCTGCAGTACGACGACCTGTTCCTCCCAATACGCGGATACACATCAGTTCCTTCGCACCGGAATTGTCAGCCACTTGCAGACGTGTAAATGGTTGAATCATTGAAATTTCCTCCTTTCGGAAAAACTGTCGCTATATCTTTAGATGATAACCGCTTTTTCAACGACTTCTACCAGTCTCCAGCGTTTGTCTTTGGAGAGCGGGCGAGTTTCCATGATTTTAACGGTATCTCCGATTTTTGCAGTGTTATTCTCATCATGCGCTTTAAATTTTTTCGTATATTTAATGCGCTTGTGGTAGAGATCATGCTTTTTGTAAGTCTCAACAGCTACGACAATGGTTTTATCCATTTTGTCGCTGACAACTTTACCGATTTGCACTTTACGAGCATTGCGTTCTTCGCTCATCGTTAGCCTCCTTCCTGAATACAGGCAATATTGTCTGCATCAATTAACTAATCCCAAGTTCTCTTTCACGGATGACGGTTTTAGCACGAGCTATTTCCCTGCGCACATCACGGATCCGAGTCGGGTTATCAAGCTGTCCGGTAGCCAATTGAAAACGGAGGTTAAAGAGTTCTTCTTTAAAGCCCGCAATCTTTTGCTCAATTTCTGCAGTGGTCAAGTTACGCAGATCATTAGCTTTCATTTGCTTCACCACCCAATTCTTCACGTTTCACAAACTTCGTTTTGATCGGCAGCTTGTGAGCGGCGAGACGCATCGCTTCGCGAGCAACTTCCTCTGGCACGCCTCCAAGTTCAAACATAATCTTGCCTGGTTTGACAACTGCGACCCATTTTTCAACGTTACCTTTACCGCTACCCATACGCACTTCAAGAGGTTTTTGAGTAATCGGCTTATCAGGGAAAATCTTAATCCAAACTTTACCACCGCGGCGGATGTAACGAGTCATCGCAATACGCGCAGCTTCGATTTGGCGGTTTGTGATCCAAGTTGGCTCCAGAGCCTGCAGACCGAATTCGCCGAAGTTCAGCTCAGTGCCGCCTTTTGCCATACCTTTCATGTGACCGCGTTGCTGCTTGCGGTGTTTTACACGTTTTGGTACCAACATGATTAGTTGCCTCCTTCCTGAGCTACTTGTTTCTTAGCCGTAGGAAGAACCTCTCCACGATAGATCCATACTTTTACGCCGATACGGCCGTAAGTCGTATGTGCTTCAGCTGTACCGTAGTCGATGTCAGCACGAAGCGTATGAAGTGGAACAGTTCCTTCACTGTAGCCTTCTGTACGAGCGATTTCAGCGCCGCCAAGACGTCCGCTGACTTGTGTTTTAATCCCTTTAGCGCCGGAACGCATTGTTCTTTGGATTGCTTGTTTCAGTGCACGACGGAAAGAAACGCGACGTTCCAATTGTTGTGCAATGCTTTCCGCAACCAGAATTGCGTCCATGTCCGCATGTTTGATTTCAGAAATGTTGATGTGAACTTTTTTACCGCCTGCAATTTTCGTAACTTGGCTCCGCAGCACTTCGACTTCAGAACCACCTTTACCGATAACCATGCCTGGTTTCGCAGTGTGGATAGTCACATTCACACGATTTGCCGCTCTTTCAATCTCAATGCGAGATACAGCGGAATCTTTCAATTTATTTTTAAGGTATTCACGAATTTTAACGTCTTCCAGCAAAAGATTTCCGAAATCTTTGCCTGCATACCATTTCGATTCCCAATCACGGATAATACCGATCCGGAGTCCGACTGGATTTACCTTTTGGCCCACACGTTATCCCTCCTTATTTTTCAGATACCACCAAAGTAATGTGGCTGGTGCGTTTGTTGATTCGGCTCGCACGACCCATGGCACGTGGACGGAATCTCTTCATGGTTGGCCCTTGGTTTACGAAAACCTGGCTCACAACCAAATTGTTAATATCCATAGAGTAGTTATGCTCAGCATTGGCGATCGCTGAGTTCAGCAGCTTCTCTACAACCAGGGAAGCCGATTTCGGAGTGTGGCGAAGAATGGCGATTGCCTCACCAACTTGCTTGCCGCGAATCAAGTCAACCACGAGTTTGACTTTACGAGGAGCAATCCGGATCGATCTAGCATGTGCTTTTGCTTCCATTTATTTTACCTCCTCTCAAACAAAGAGCTTCAAATTATCTTCTTGTTTTCTTGTCATCGTCCGTATGACCTTTGTAAGTACGTGTTGGAGCAAATTCGCCCAACTTGTGACCTACCATGTCTTCCGTTACGTATACAGGCACATGCTTGCGTCCATCGTATACACCGAACGTATGACCGATAAATTGTGGGAAAATCGTAGAGCGGCGGGACCAAGTTTTGATAACAGCTTTCTTGTTCGACTCGTTCATCACTTCTACTTTTTTCAGCAGGTACCCATCAATGAAAGGTCCTTTTTTCAAACTGCGACTCATCTATAAAATCCTCCCTTCATCCAATCTCTCGTTACTTTCGGCACTTCACGAAGTTATGCACAACGTGCATTATTTCGTGCGGCGGCGAACGATATATTTGTCAGAAGCTTTTCCTTTTTTACGCGTTTTGTAACCAAGGGTTGGTTTGCCCCATGGAGACATTGGCGATTTACGTCCGATTGGAGCGCGGCCTTCACCACCACCGTGAGGGTGATCGTTAGGGTTCATAACAACACCGCGAACTTCAGGACGTTGTCCGAGCCAGCGGCTGCGGCCTGCTTTACCGATTTTGATCAGCTCATGGTCTCCGTTACCTACGGAACCGATCGTAGCGCGGCAAGTTTTCAGGATGTGGCGAACTTCACCGGAAGACAAACGTACAGTTACGTATTTTTCTTCTTTACCAAGAAGCTGAGCTTCGGTACCGGCTGCACGAACCAATTGTCCGCCTTTGCCTGGCTGCAATTCGATATTGTGGATAACAGTACCCACTGGAATGTTTTCCATTGGCAGAGCGTTACCGATTTTGATGTCGGCGCCTGCTCCGGATTCGATCTTATCTCCGACTTTCAGACCTTTAGGAGCGATGATGTAACGTTTCTCTCCGTCTGCATAGTGGATCAGAGCGATGTTGGAAGTACGGTTCGGGTCATACTCGATTGTAGCAACGGTACCTGGTATGCCGTCTTTCGTACGTTTAAAGTCGATGATACGGTATTTACGTTTGTGTCCGCCGCCGTGATGACGAACTGTAATTTTACCTTGGTTGTTGCGGCCAGCTTTTTTGCTGAGCGGTGCAAGCAACGATTTCTCCGGCTGATTTGTCGTAATCTCTTCAAAAGTAGAGACGGACATGTTACGTCTTGCCGGGGAAGTCGGTTTATACTTTTTAATAGGCACGTTTATTCCTCCTTACTCTACAGATTCAAAAAACTCTAGCGCTTTGCTGTCCTTGCTCAGCGTTACGATGGCTTTTTTCCACTCGGTTGTGTAACCGTTGTAGCGGCCATAACGTTTTGGCTTAGCTGGAACGCGCATAGTGTTAACGTTGGTTACTTTCACTTTGAAAATAGACTCAACGGCTTGTTTGATTTCGGTTTTGTTGGCACGAATATCAACTTCAAAAGCATATTTCAAATCGCTCATGTAGTCAGCCGTACGTTCTGTAATAACAGGACGTTTGATAATATCACGAGGATCTTTCATTACGCGAGCACCTCCTCTACCTTCTGAACTGCTTCTTTCGTAATGATCAGCTTGTCGTACAGAAGTACGTCAAGAACATTAATGCCGTCTGCCGCTACGAATTTCACACCAGGAATATTACGAGCGGAAAGAGCCACATTATCATCATAGCTAGGAGCCACGATCAGAGCTTTACGTTCCACTTTAAGGTTGTTCAGGATGGATGCAAATTCCTTCGTTTTTGGCGTGGACAATGCAAGTGCATCCAAAACAATAATGTTGTTATCGATTACTTTCGAAGACAACGCGGATTTGATCGCCAGACGACGAACTTTTTTAGGAAGTTTGAACGAGTAGCTGCGTGGTGTTGGACCAAACACAGTACCGCCGCCTTTCCATTGTGGTGAACGGATCGAACCTTGACGAGCACGGCCGGTGCCTTTTTGTTTCCAAGGCTTACGTCCGCCGCCGCGTACTTCAGAACGGCCTTTCACTTTATGCGTACCGCGGCGCAAAGATGCTCTTTGCAGCAATACGGCTTGGTTCATGACATGAACGTTTGGCGTAATACCGAATACCGCTTCGTTCAATTCCAATTCTTCTACTTGGCTTCCGCTGACATTAAACACGGATACTTTTGGCATTTATTGTTCCTCCTTTCCTTAGGTGATTATTTTTTCACCGTTTCGTTGATTTTCACGAAGCTGTTTTTAGGTCCTGGGATCGCACCTTTGATCAGGAGAACATTGCGTTCTACGTCCACTCTAACGATCTCAAGTTTTTGAACCGTAACGGTCACATGGCCCATGTGTCCTGGAAGGCGTTTGCCCTTAGGAACGCGGTTTGCTTGGATGGAACCCATGGAACCTGGTCCACGATGGTAACGGGAACCGTGAGCCATTGGTCCGCGGCTTTGTCCCCAACGTTTGATGTTACCTTGGAAACCTTTACCTTTGGAAGTACCTGTTACGTCAACATATTCGCCTTCCACAAAAATATCGGCTTTCAGTTCTTGGCCAACCTCGTATGCTCCGAGGTCAACACCGCGAACTTCGCGAACGTAGCGCTTAGGTGCAGTATTTGCCTTTTTGGCATGACCTGCTTCAGGTTTATTGGCATTCTTTTCTTTTTTATCGGAGAAACCGATTTGGATCGCTTCGTATCCATCGTTCTCGATATCTTTCTTTTGCAGAACAACGCAAGGACCTGCTTCGATAACCGTTACAGGAATTACATTACCTTCAGCGGTAAATACTTGGGTCATTCCGAGTTTTTTTCCTAAGATACCTTTCATGTTGACACCTCTTTTCCCTTCTTGATTCCTTGACGGAAATTACAGTTTGATTTCGATATCTACACCGGACGGCAGGTCCAAGCGCATAAGAGCATCCACAGTTTGTGGAGTTGGGTTAACAATGTCGATCAGACGCTTATGAGTGCGCATTTCGAATTGCTCCCGAGAATCCTTATACTTGTGTACCGCACGGAGAATAGTAATGATTTGTTTTTCAGTTGGAAGTGGAATCGGTCCGGATACGCCAGCACCAGAACGTTTCGCAGTTTCAACAATTTTCTCAGCGGATTGATCAAGAATTCTGTGATCGTAAGCTTTCAAACGAATACGAATTTTTTGCTTTGCCATTTTAGTCCCTCCTTCTATCGCCCAATTTGGTATCGGACATACTCCGTGAAAATTTTCTAACACACTGCTCCATGGCAAAGGGGCCGGGTGTGTCAGTAACCTCTCACATCATCGCAACGTCTCAGAACAACATTCACTATTATATAGAAAGAGCGGGCATATTGCAAGCTTTTCATTAGAAAAACATCATTCTTTTCAAATCGATGCGCAGCATTGATTTGGCAGGCAGTTTCGGTTGGTCCAAACTCTTCTTCTATCTACTCTTTACGAGCAGTTCCGACTTTTCCTTCTATATATAATAGATCATTTCTGGATGTTACATATGAGAGCGTTATTAATTAGAAATTCTATATAATCATCAAAACAAAAGGCGCTGCTCATTAAGAGCAGCACCTCCTGTGACTTTCATTTACATCACAATGTTACTGGTTCCAGTACAATGTTGCAAAGCGAAGAGCTTATCGCCCTATATTTGAAATCGAAGAATTCATAAGCTTCAATGAAGCAAAGTCATTCCAAGATTATTACTTGATGATGCTTGCTACCGCGCCTGCACCAACGGTACGTCCGCCTTCGCGAATGGAGAATTTAGTTCCTTCTTCGATCGCGATTGGGGAGATCAGTTGTACAGTTACAGTGATATTGTCGCCAGGCATAACCATTTCGGAACCTTCTGGCAGGTTGATGATACCCGTTACGTCAGTTGTACGGAAGTAGAACTGTGGACGGTATCCAGTGAAGAAAGGCTTATGACGGCCACCTTCTTCTTTAGTCAGAACGTAGATTTGAGCCGTGAACTCAGTGTGTGGGTTAACGGAACCTGGTTTAGCAAGTACTTGACCGCGTTCGATTTGGTTACGGTCTACACCACGAAGCAATGCACCGATGTTGTCGCCTGCTTGAGCGGAATCAAGCAATTTGCGGAACATTTCTACGCCGGTAACAACGGATTTTTTAGTTTCTTCTTTGATACCAACGATTTCAATTTCGTCGCCGACTTTAACAGTACCACGTTCTACGCGGCCTGTAGCAACGGTACCGCGGCCAGTGATGGAGAACACGTCTTCGACAGGCATAAGGAAAGGTTTGTCAGTGTCGCGTTCTGGAGTTGGGATGTATTCGTCGATGATGTTGAACATTTCAACGATTTTTTGTGCCCACTCGCCATCTGGGTTTTGCAGAGCTTCACGAGCAGAACCTTGGATGATTGGAGTGTCGTCGCCTGGGAATTCGTATTCGTTCAACAGGTCACGAACTTCCATTTCAACCAGTTCAAGCAGTTCAGCGTCTTCAACCATGTCGCATTTGTTCAAGAATACAACGATGTAAGGAACGCCTACTTGGCGGGACAACAGGATGTGTTCGCGAGTTTGCGGCATAGGGCCGTCAGCTGCGGATACAACCAGGATTGCGCCGTCCATTTGGGCAGCACCAGTGATCATGTTTTTAACATAGTCGGCGTGTCCTGGGCAGTCAACGTGTGCATAGTGACGAGCAGGTGTTTCATATTCAACGTGGGAAGTGGAGATCGTGATACCACGTTCGCGTTCTTCTGGAGCTTTGTCGATTTGGTCGAAGGACATTGCAGCACCACCGTAAGTTTTGGACAATACAGTAGTGATAGCAGCAGTCAGAGTAGTTTTACCATGGTCAACGTGACCGATAGTACCGATGTTAACGTGCGGTTTAGTACGTTCAAATTTAGCCTTTGCCATTTTGAACAATTCCTCCTTAAATGAAATAAATAGTTGTATGTTTATGCTGGCCGGCATTTATGCAGGATATCTTGGATGTTGTTATCCGGCCAGACTTTTAAAACGTCGAAATCCTTATTCGGCAGTGCCTTTGGACTTGGAGATAATCTCTTCAGCGATGTTCTTAGGAACCTCTTCGTAGTGGGAGATTACCATGGAGAACACGCCGCGTCCTTGGGTACCGGAACGAAGCGTCGTCGAGTATCCGAACATTTCGGACAGAGGCACCTTCGCACGGATAATTTGAGCGCCGGAACGGGAATCCATACCTTCGATGCGTCCACGGCGGGAGTTCAGCATACCCATTACGTCGCCCATGTATTCTTCAGGGACCGTAACTTCGACTTTCATGATTGGCTCGAGCAGAACAGGACTACATTTGTCCTTAGCTGCTTTAAGCGCCATGGAACCGGCAATCTTAAACGCCATTTCATTGGAGTCGACATCATGGTAGGAACCGTCTACGATTGTAGCTTTAATGTCTACAAGCGGGAAGCCGGCGAGTACACCATTCTTCATGGCTTCCTCGATACCATTCAGTGCAGGCTGAATGTATTCTCTTGGTACCGCACCACCGACGATTTTGCTGTCGAATTGGCTGCCGGTACCAGCTTCGAGAGGTTCGAATTCAACCCAAACGTGACCGTATTGACCACGACCACCGGATTGACGTACGAATTTACCTTCGACGCGAGCTGGTTGACGGAAGGTTTCGCGGTAAGCAACCTGTGGTTTACCCACGTTGGTGTCTACCTTGAATTCACGACGCATACGGTCAATGATGATGTCGAGGTGAAGCTCACCCATACCAGCCAAGATTGTTTGGCCGGTTTCTTCATCTGTATGAGCACGCAGCGTAGGATCTTCTTCTGTCAATTTGCCCAAAGCAACGCCCATTTTATCTTGGTCGGCTTTGGTTTTAGGTTCAACGGCAATCTCGATAACCGGCTCAGGGAAGTTCATCGATTCGAGGATTACCGGAGCCTTTTCGTCACAAAGCGTGTCGCCTGTGCCCGTATCTTTCAAACCTACGGCAGCCGCGATATCACCAGCGTGAACTTCAGTGATTTCTTGACGGCTGTTCGCATGCATTTGAAGAATACGGCCAATCCGTTCACGTTTGCCTTTGGTAGCATTCAATACGTAAGATCCGGATTGAAGAATACCGGAATATACGCGGAAGAATGTCAATTTACCAACATAAGGGTCTGTCATGATTTTAAATGCCAAAGCCGAAAACGGCTCTTCGTCGGAAGAGTGGCGTTCAACTTCGGATCCGTCCTCAAGATGACCCTGGATCGAAGGAACGTCCGTAGGAGCAGGCAAGTAATCAACAACAGCGTCCAGCACAAGCTGAACCCCTTTGTTGCGGTAAGAAGAGCCGCAGACAACCGGGAAGATCTTAACTTCTACAACACCTTTACGAAGTGCTGCTTTCAGTTCAGGAACGGTGATTTCTTCACCTTCCAGATACTTCATCGTCAAATCTTCGTCGAGTTCCGCAACCTTCTCGATCAGTTCAGCGCGAAGCTCTTCGACTTTGTCTTTGAACTCAGCCGGAACTTCAGTTTCTTCGATGTTTTGACCCAGATCGTCTTTGTACATATAAGCTTTTTGTTCGATCAGGTCGATGATGCCTCTGAAGTCGTTTTCTGCGCCGATCGGCAATTGAATCGCTACTGCGTTCGCTTGCAGACGATCGCGCATGTCGTTAACGACGTTCAGATAGTCGGCACCGATAATATCCATTTTGTTTACATATGCGATCCGTGGTACGCCGTAACGGTCAGCCTGTCTCCATACGGTTTCAGACTGAGGCTCAACGCCCTCTTTCGCACTGAAAACACCTACTGCCCCATCCAATACACGAAGGGAACGTTCAACTTCAACAGTGAAGTCAACGTGCCCCGGGGTGTCAATAATATTTACGCGGTGACCTTTCCAAGAAGCGGTCGTCGCAGCGGAAGTAATCGTGATCCCGCGCTCCTGTTCCTGCTCCATCCAGTCCATCGTTGCCGCACCTTCGTGAACTTCACCGATTTTGTGCGTACGGCCTGTGTAGAACAAGATCCGCTCTGTGGTGGTCGTTTTACCAGCGTCAATATGCGCCATGATCCCGATATTACGTGTATTTTTCAAGGAGAACTCTCTTGCCATGAAATAGTCTCCCTTCAAAATTGAAGTGTAATATTTTGAGCTGAATCCTACCAGCGGTAGTGTGCAAACGCTTTGTTCGCTTCAGCCATTTTGTGTGTATCTTCGCGTTTCTTAACGGAAGCGCCTGTGTTATTGGAAGCATCAATGATTTCTGCCGCCAAACGCTCTTCCATCGTTTTCTCACCGCGGCTGCGGGAGTAGTTTACGAGCCAACGAAGTCCGAGAGCAGTACGTCTCTCTGGTTTTACTTCGATAGGCACCTGGTAGTTAGCACCACCGACACGGCGAGCTTTAACTTCCAGTACTGGCATGATATTTTTGATTGCCGCTTCAAATACTTCCATAGGATCTTTACCTGTACGTTCTTGAATCAGGTTGAACGAATTGTAAAGAATGCTTTGAGCAACACCTCTTTTACCATCCAGCATAATGCGGTTGATCAGACGAGTAACCAGCTTGCTGTTGTACACCGGATCTGGCAGCACGTCTCTTTTGGCAACTGGACCTTTGCGTGGCATGGATATCCCCCTTTCTTACGTCATGAATTCCAAAGCGAATTCGCTTTATTTTTTAGCTTTTGGACGCTTAGCGCCGTATTTGGAACGAGCCTGCATACGGTTGTTCACGCCTGCAGTATCAAGTGCGCCGCGAACGATATGGTAACGTACACCCGGAAGGTCTTTTACCCGTCCACCGCGAACCAATACCACGCTGTGCTCTTGCAGGTTATGTCCGATCCCCGGAATGTAAGCTGTCACCTCAATGCGGTTCGTCAAGCGAACACGGGCATATTTACGAAGTGCGGAGTTCGGTTTTTTCGGAGTCATTGTACCTACACGGGTGCAGACACCACGTTTTTGAGGAGCGCTCAAATCCGTATCTTCACGCTTCAAAGCGTTATATCCTTTCTGCAATGCAGGGGATTTCGATTTGTAGATTTTTGCTTGACGTCCTTTGCGAACCAGTTGGTTAATTGTTGGCATGTTAGCCACCCCCTTCCCAGATTAATCATTCTCCTTACAAACCTCTTTTTAAGTCCACAGACCCAGGCGGTTCATAAAAGAACAAATGAAAAGTTTTTGCCGAGAGAAGTTGATCTTCTCTAACAAAAACGTTTCTTACGAATTGAAATTGTCGAACTCGCGTTCATGCCATATCACTATGGTTTCACGATGGCAGCCATCGCTGCACCCACTTCAATCCCGCATGCTTTCCCCAAATGCTGCATGGTGTCCACATAGGTGATCTTCACGCCGTGTTTATCACACAAACTTTCAATCTTTGAAATGAGCCGGAATTCCGCATCCTCAGCCACATATACTTCAGCGGCTTGGTCTAACTCCACAAGCTTCATGGTTTGTTTGGCCCCGATTTTTACATGAGCATCCTGTAATCCTTTTTCATTAGACATCATTACGATTCCTCCAAAAGCACAGGGATGTTGCTACTCACGCACCTTTGCTATATTAGCACCTGCGCAGGCCGATGTCAAGAAGTTCAGCTATTAAATTTCACTAGGAAAATCATTGAAAAGCTCCTGCGGGAACAGCAGGCTCCGCCTGCCGCCCCGCAAGTTGCTTTCCTATCTCTTGCATCATTCTACCGTTGCAGTTTCCAATTCCTTTTCGCTGTCCGTTTCCTCGTTCGGATTATCGAATCTGACATTGCGGTAACGGTTCATACCGGTACCCGCAGGAATCAGCTTACCGATAATGACATTTTCCTTCAGGCCGAGCAGCTGGTCGACTTTGCCTTTGATGGCGGCGTCGGTCAGCACGCGCGTCGTTTCCTGGAAGGAAGCGGCGGACAGGAACGAGTCTGTCTCCAGGGAAGCTTTGGTAATCCCGAGCAGGACAGGTTTGGCCACGGCCGGTTCCTTGCCTGAAAGGATCGCTTCCTTGTTGGCTGCCTCGTAGTCGTAAATATCGGTGAAGGATCCTGGCAGAAGCGTTGTATCTCCCGCATCGACGATACGGATTTTACGCAGCATCTGTTTGATCATAACTTCAACGTGTTTGTCGTTGATTTCTACGCCCTGGTTCCGGTATACGCGCTGAACTTCCTGAAGGATGTAGTTCTGCACGCCGCGGATCCCTTTGATGCGCAGCATTTCTTTAGGGTCAATCGAACCTTCGGTCAACTCGTCGCCTGCTTCGATTTCCATTCCCTCTTGTACGCGCAAACGGGAACCGTAAGTGACGGAATAAACCTTGGTTTCGGCTTCGCCTTGAATTTCGATCTCGCGGCGGTCTTTCGCTTCGCGAATTTCCTTGACGATACCGTCGATTTCACTGATTGTTGCCTGACCTTTCGGATTACGGGCTTCAAACAGCTCCTGAATACGCGGAAGACCTTGCGTGATGTCGTCGCCGGCTACACCGCCGGTGTGGAACGTACGCATGGTAAGCTGGGTTCCCGGTTCACCGATGGATTGCGCAGCGATAATGCCGACTGCTTCGCCAATTTCGACGAATTTGCCGGTAGCCAGGTTGCGTCCGTAACATTTCTTACATACGCCATGACGAGCGCGGCAGCTAAGAACGGAACGGATTTGCAGCTTGGTTACACCCGAATCTACGATCAAGTTTGCTTTATCAGAGTCGATCAGTTCATTGCGGTTAACCAAAATTTCTTTGGTTTCCGGATGGCGGACCGTTTCGAAACAATAGCGGCCTTCGATACGATCGTAAAGATCCTCGATAACCTCTTTACCGTCTTGAATCCGGCTGACTGTGAAACCTTTATCCGTACCGCAATCTTCCTCACGCACGATCACGTCTTGCGCAACGTCAACCAGACGACGGGTCAGGTAACCCGAGTCAGCCGTACGAAGCGCCGTATCCGCCAGACCTTTCCGGGCCCCGTGTGTGGACAGGAAGTACTCGAGGACTGTCAGTCCTTCACGGAAGTTCGATTTGATTGGGAGTTCGATAATCCGGCCCGACGGGTTGGCCATCAGACCCCGCATACCGCCCAGCTGGGTGATCTGCGATTTGTTACCCCGTGCTTTGGAGTCGACCATGAGCATGATGGAATTGAAGCGATCCATCGATTTCATGAGCACTTCCGTAATATCGTCTTTGGCTTTGGACCAGATGTCGATAACCCGGTCGTACCGTTCTTCGTTCGTAATCAGACCGCGGCGGTATTGGTTGGTTACAACCGATACTTTCTCCTCGGACTCTTTCAAAATCTCTTGTTTTTCGTCAGGAACGATAACGTCCGCTACCGCAACCGTTACACCGGCACGGGTGGAGTATGTGAACCCGAGCTGTTTGATTTTATCCAAAATAACGGAAGTTTCCGTCGTATGGTAAATTTCGAAGCAGCGGGCGATGATTTGCCCCAGATATTCTTTGCCGACGGCGCTGCTGACTGGCAATTCGTTCATGCGCTCACGAATGTCCGCACCTTTGTCATATACGAAATATTTCTCAGGCGTACCGTTGAACAGATTGTCGCGGGTTGCTTCGTTAATGTATGGGAAGCTGCTTGGGAAAATTTCGTTGAAAATGATGCGTCCAACGGTCGTCAAAAGCATTGCGTTTTGTTGTTTTTCCGTAAAGCATGTTTTGCCGAGCGCTTTAACCGGAATGGCAACGCGCGCATGCAAACCTGCCGATCCGCGCTGGTAAGCGGATACCGCTTCGTTGACCGAACCCAAAATCATGCCGGATCCTTTTTCCTCTTTGTTATCCATTGTCAGATAGAAGGAACCAAGAACCATATCCTGGGATGGGGTAACGACCGGTTTACCGTCTTTAGGGTTCAGGATGTTGCCGGATGCCAGCATCAGAATGCGAGCTTCAGCCTGCGCTTCCGCAGACAGCGGAACGTGAACCGCCATTTGGTCACCGTCGAAGTCGGCGTTGTAAGCCGTACATACGAGCGGATGCAGACGAATCGCGTGTCCTTCAACCAGAATCGGTTCGAACGCTTGAATACCCAAACGGTGAAGCGTCGGAGCACGGTTCAGAAGCACCGGATGTTCTTTGATGACTTCTTCGAGCACATCCCATACTTCCGGGCTTACGCGTTCAACTTTGCGTTTCGCGCTCTTGATGTTATGAGCAAGGCCTTTGTTGACCAGTTCTTTCATGACAAACGGTTTAAACAGCTCCAAGGCCATTTTCTTCGGCAGACCGCATTGATACATTTTCAGGTACGGTCCAACGACGATAACGGAACGACCGGAGTAGTCAACGCGTTTACCGAGCAGGTTTTGACGGAAACGCCCCTGCTTACCTTTCAGCATGTGGCTGAGGGATTTCAGCGGACGGTTGCCTGGACCCGTAACAGGACGACCGCGGCGGCCGTTGTCGATCAAGGCGTCTACCGCCTCCTGCAGCATCCGTTTTTCGTTTTGCACGATAATGTCCGGAGCGCCCAGGTCAAGCAGGCGTTTCAGACGGTTGTTACGGTTGATCACGCGACGATACAGGTCATTCAGGTCAGACGTGGCAAAACGTCCGCCGTCCAACTGTACCATCGGACGAAGTTCCGGAGGAATAACCGGCAGGACGTCCATGATCATCCATTCAGGCTTATTGCCGGAATTGCGGAAGGCCTCGATAACTTCAAGGCGTTTGATCGCACGGTTGCGGCGTTGGCCTTGAGCGGTGCGAAGCTCTTCTTTCAGGAACTCGAGTTCTTTTTCGACATCCAGATCCTGAAGGAGTTTTTTGATAGCTTCGGCGCCCATGCCTGCCTGGAATCCGTAGCCGTATTTTTCACGGTAGCTGCGGTATTCTTTTTCAGACAACAGTTGTTTCTTTTCCAGAGGCGTATCTCCTGGATCGGTTACAACATAAGATGCAAAGTAAATGATCTCTTCCAGAGATCTTGGAGACATATCCAAAGCGAGACCCATACGGCTCGGAATGCCTTTAAAGTACCAGATATGGGATACAGGAGCTGCCAGCTCGATATGGCCCATCCGTTCGCGGCGCACCTTTGCGCGGGTCACTTCGACGCCGCAGCGGTCGCAGACAACGCCTTTGTAACGGACGCGCTTATATTTGCCGCAATGGCATTCCCAGTCTTTTTGCGGTCCAAAAATCCGTTCGCAGAACAGGCCCTCCTTCTCCGGTTTCAGCGTACGGTAATTGATGGTTTCCGGTTTCTTTACTTCTCCGCGGGACCATGAACGAATTTTTTCCGGGGATGCAAGCCCGATTTTCATGAATTCGAAATTGTTTACGTCCAACAAGGAGCAACCCTCCTAGTCCTATTGTTTTAATCCGAGAATGAGGCAGACGGGTTAACCCCGTCCGCCGATCAATCACGAACTTATTCCGCTCCGACTTCCGCGCCTTCCAGATTGAGGCTCAGCTTATCGCCTGCAGTCTCATCTTCATCATCGAGCTCTTTCATCTCGATTTCCTGCTCGTCGCCGCTCAGGATCTTCACATCCATGCCCAGAGACTGAAGCTCTTTGATCAAGACCTTGAACGATTCAGGAACACCCGGTTCCGGAACGTTCTCGCCCTTGACGATGGATTCGTACGTCTTCACCCGGCCGACCACGTCGTCGGATTTGACGGTGAGGATTTCCTGCAGCGTATATGCTGCGCCGTAAGCTTCCAGCGCCCACACTTCCATCTCACCGAAGCGCTGGCCGCCGAACTGAGCTTTACCACCCAGAGGCTGCTGCGTAACGAGAGAGTAAGGACCAGTCGAACGGGCATGGATTTTATCGTCAACCATGTGCGCCAGTTTAATCATGTGCATGACGCCGACCGTAACTTCACGTTCAAATCTTTCCCCGGTACGTCCGTCATACAGCACGGTTTTACCGTTGCGCTGCATGCCTGCTTCTTCCATCGTGTCAAACACGTCATATTCGCTGGCACCGTCGAATACCGGCGTTGCCACGTGAATGCCAAGCTGCATGGCCGCAAAGCCCAGATGGACTTCGAGTACCTGCCCGATGTTCATCCGTGAAGGGACGCCGAGCGGATTCAGCACGACCTGTACAGGCGTACCGTCCGGCAGGAACGGCATATCTTCTTCCGGAAGGATCCGGGCCACAACCCCTTTGTTACCGTGACGTCCGGCCATTTTGTCACCCTCAGAGATTTTGCGTTTCTGAGCGATGTAGACGCGAACCAGTTGATTTACGCCAGGAGGCAGCTCATCGCCGTTCTCGCGGGTAAATACTTTAACGTCAACGATAATCCCGTCGCTACCATGCGGCACGCGCAGGGATGTATCGCGAACTTCGCGGGCTTTCTCGCCGAAAATCGCATGCAGGAGACGTTCTTCCGCAGTCAGTTCCGTCACGCCTTTTGGCGTTACTTTACCAACCAGGATGTCGCCGGCGCTGATTTCCGCACCGATGCGGATAATGCCGCGCTCATCAAGGTTCTTGAGCGCATCTTCACCTACGTTTGGAATATCGCGGGTGATTTCTTCAGGTCCAAGTTTGGTATCTCGCGCTTCGGACTCGTATTCTTCGATGTGAATCGAAGTGTACACATCCTCTTTAACCAACTTTTCGCTCAGCAGGATCGCATCCTCGTAGTTGTAGCCTTCCCAGGTCATAAACGCAACGACGACGTTGCGGCCCAGGGCGAGTTCGCCCATCTCGGTGGAAGGTCCGTCAGCCAGGATGTCACCTTTCTTCACAATTTCGCCTTTTTTAATGATCGGGCGCTGGTTAATGCATGTTCCTTGGTTAGAACGCATAAATTTGTGTAATTTATGTTTAACGATATCGCCCTTGACCTCTTTGCCGTCAATGGTTTCGATCCGGCGCACCCAGATTTCGTCCGCGCTCGAACGTTCCACAATGCCGTCATGCTTGGAAACGATACATACGCCCGAATCCTTCGCAGACTTGTGTTCCATGCCGGTTCCGACCAGCGGAGCTTTAGGCACAAGGAGCGGCACTGCTTGACGCTGCATGTTCGAACCCATCAACGCGCGGTTGGAGTCATCGTTTTCGAGGAACGGAATGAGCGCCGTCGCAACGGATACAACCTGTTTTGGAGAAACGTCCATGTAATCGACGCGATCGCTCGGCATCGGCAAAATGTTGTCGGACTGTTTGTTATAACGGACGATAACCATTTCTTCCGCAAACGTTCCGTCTTCATTAAGCTTCGCATTCGCCTGGGCAACAACGTAATTGTCTTCTTCATCAGCCGTCAGGTAGTCGATATGATCGGTAACGACACCCGTCTTCGGATCTACCCAACGGTAAGGAGCTTCAATGAAGCCATACTCGTTGATACGGGCAAATGTTGACAAGGAGTTGATCAAACCGATGTTCGGACCTTCCGGCGTTTCGATCGGACACATCCGGCCGTAGTGACTGTGGTGGACGTCGCGGACTTCAAAGCCTGCACGCTCACGGGTCAAACCGCCTGGACCGAGTGCAGACAAACGGCGTTTATGCGTCAGCTCGGCAAGCGGATTCGTTTGGTCCATAAACTGCGAAAGCTGGGAACTTCCGAAGAATTCTTTAATCGATGCGATTACAGGACGGATATTGATCAGCGCTTGCGGCGTAATCACGTTCGCATCCTGAATCGACATTCTTTCGCGTACAACGCGTTCCATACGGGAAAGCCCGATACGGAATTGGTTTTGCAGCAGTTCGCCTACGGAACGCAGACGACGGTTGCCCAAATGGTCAATGTCATCCGTGTTGCCGATGCCATGCAGCAAATTAATAAAGTAGCTGATCGAGGAAATAATATCAGCAGGCGTAATATGCTTCACCGATTTATCGATGTTGCCGTTCGCGATAACTTTAACGACTTTCCCGTCTTCGATCGGCGAGAATATGTCGATAGTTTGCAGCGGAATATCGACCGCATCCAGCACACCGTTAGCAACGTGATAGGTTTTGTGACCAACCATCGTATCCAGATGAGGCATAATCTCATCAAGCAAACGGCGATCCACCATTTGTCCGGCTTCAGCGATAATTTCACCCGTCTGGGTGTCGATCAGCGATTCGGCAAGACGTTGGTTAAAGAGGCGGTTCTTAATGTGAAGCTTTTTATTAATTTTATAACGGCCGACATTGGCCAAATCATATCGTTTAGGATCAAAGAAACGCGCTACGAGGAGACTTTTCGCATTATCCAGCGTAGGCGGTTCGCCCGGACGAAGGCGTTCATATATCTCAATGAGCGCTTTTTCAGTAGAATCGGTATTGTCTTTGTCCAGCGTATTGCGGATATATTCGTCGTTGCCAAGCAGGTCCAAAATTTCGGCGTCGCTGCCGAAACCAAGCGCTCTCAGCAAAACGGTAACCGGAATTTTACGGGTGCGGTCAATACGGACATACATGATGTCCTTCGCATCCGTCTCCAGTTCCAGCCATGCACCGCGGTTCGGAATGACCGTCGCAGTATATGTCTTCTTGCCGTTTTTATCGACTTTCGTGCTGAAGTAGACGCTAGGAGAGCGTACCAACTGGCTGACAATGACCCGTTCTGCGCCATTGATAATAAACGTACCGGTCTCCGTCATCAGCGGGAAATCGCCCATGAATACTTCCTGTTCTTTGACTTCTCCGGTTTCTTTGTTGATGAGCCGTACTTTCACCCGCAAAGGCGCCGCATACGTTACGTCGCGTTCCTTCGCGTCATCGACGGTGTATTTTGGTTCACCAAGACTGTAGTCAATGAACTCCAGCACCAAATTTCCCGTAAAATCCTGAATTGGCGAGATATCCTGGAACATTTCGCGCAATCCTTCCTCCAAAAACCATTCGTATGATTTTTGTTGGATTTCGATCAGGTTCGGAACCTCAAGTACTTCATTAATTCGCGCATAACTTCGCCGAGTGCGTCGACCATACTGAACAAGATGTCCTGCCAACTTTAACTCACCCCTCATGTCTACTTACTTCAAAAATTGATTGCGAACCTCTGTTTGGAACCTTATAATGGATTCATATAGAGGATTCATCCACAAATAAAGAAAAGCCCTCACCCGAATGCTTTCGAACAAAGAGCAACTTATCCATGGTCTTTCTAGCTAAACATAGATGCGGCTTCATATCCTGTAGATTTGCCCAAAATGTACATATTATACGTGAACATGGTCTTGTTTATGCATCTCCCCGCATAAAAACTATTGACATTTCAGTCAACTAAAGACAAGAAGCCTATCCTAATACTGACATTTTACAATAATACCATATCAGTATTTTCAAGTCAATAGCTCTGTTGCACATTATTTCGAAATTTTTACGGCCTTGAAAATGCGGTAGCCTTTATCCTTCGTTACTTCCTCCACCTGCCCGAACAAGTCTTCCAGTTTGGCTTTAGCCGAAGGCGCCCCTTGTTTTTTCTGAATGACAATCCACAGTGCTCCTCCATCCCGCAAATGCGCGTAAGCTTGCTCGAAAATGGAATGCACCGTTTGTTTCCCGGCACGGATCGGCGGATTGCTGAGCACGACGTCAAAGTTCTTCCCTGCAACGCCCGCAAACAAATCGCTCTCGAGAATCGTTACGTTTGAGATACCGTTCAGTTTTGCATTTTCTTTGGCCAATTCCACCGCACGGGAGTTCACATCAAGCATGGTCACATGACCGCCGGCGGCAAGCTTCGCAGCCGCTAAACCAATCGGACCGTAGCCGCAGCCCACATCCAAAACTTCCGCATGCTCCGGAATTTCCATCGCCTCGATCAGCACCTTGCTGCCATAGTCCACGCCCTTTTTGGAAAACACGCCGGCATCGCTGACGAACCTCAAAACCTGACCGCGTAGATGTTCATCCAAATAGCGCCGGTCATGGCTCGCTTCCGGCTGGCTTGAATAATAGTGCTGCGACATGATCTCCCTCCGTATCATCGGTTATATTAAGATTATAGAATTTATAAGTTTTAAGCAGAGCTTAAGCAATTCTATAATCGCAAGAAAAACATCCGCTAAATGCGGCCCTCGTTTCTTAGATGTACGTTGATAGACGTGTTTCTTATTACAGCCTCTCCCATCCGTATCGAATTCAATCCTGCGGGAGGAGCGTTTTTACAAAAACAAACCCCTTGAGAAATTCAAGGGGTTTGTTATGTTTAAAGCTGCTTTAGAAGGAATTACTTCACTTCTACAGTAGCGCCTGCTTCTTCCAACTTAGCTTTGATGGAGTCAGCTTCTTCTTTACCCACTTTTTCTTTCAGTGGTTTTGGTGCGTTGTCAACGAGGTCTTTAGCTTCTTTCAAGCCGAGGCCAGTGATTTCGCGAACCGCTTTGATAACGTTGATTTTGGAAGCGCCAGCGCTAGCCAGAATTACGTCGAATTCTGTTTGCTCAGCTGCTTCAGCGCCGCCAGCTGCGCCGCCTACTACAGCAACCGGAGCTGCAGCAGTTACGCCGAATTCTTCTTCGATTGCTTTAACCAGATCGTTCAGTTCCAAAACAGACATGCCTTTGATTGCTTCCAAGATTTGCTCTTTACTCATGGTTGAACCTCCATTTTATAATTAAAATTTTTTAGTGTTTTACTTCATACTGCATGAAGAAGCAGGTGCTTACGCGCCTTGTTCTTCTTTCTCTGCAACGGCTTTAACTGCAAGCGCGAAGTTGCGCACAGGAGCTTGAAGCACGCTGAGGAGCATGGAAAGGAGACCTTCGCGGGATGGCAGTTCTGCCAGCGCTTTTACTTGGTCAACGCCAACTACACGGCCTTCGACCACGCCACCTTTCAATTTCAAAGCCTCGTTTTTCTTAGCAAAATCGTTAAGGATTTTAGCTGGAGCCACGGCGTCTTCCGCACTGAAAGCAATCGCTGTAGGACCGGTCAATACTTCGTTCAGTTCTGTCAGCTCAGCAGCAGCGGTAGCGCGGCGCAGCAATGTGTTTTTAAGCACCTGGAATTCAACGCCAGCTTCGCGAAGCTGCTTACGCAGTTCGGTTACTTGGGAAACGTTCAATCCACGGTAGTCAGCTACAACGGTCGTTGCGCTTCCGCGCAATTTAGCCGTTATGGCATCTACGGATTCTTGTTTCGCTTGAATCACTTTTGCGTTTGCCAATGTCTACACCTCCTGAAAGTTTCGCTGTCCGGCATCCGGGGAGCACCGGACCATTACTGGATGAGGAACAAGCCGTCCCCCATCCTTTACTGATTCTAGGCAAGTAAAAAGCCTCCGTAGAATCACGAAGGCCTGATGAATAACGATTGTCCGAAATCACTTCAAAGCAATCATCTATATTCTATCACAACACCTCGGTAGGAAATTAAGCCTTTAGGGGCACCTACTGTCTACGGTAAGCATATTCAACTTTAATGGTCAATCTCACAACAACTTTTACAGATTATCAGATAACGCGACATAAGTCAACGTTATTTTCTTATCTGAAAGAAGCTGTGTTCACGCGTGCACTAGGTCCCATCGTCGAGGATACAGCGATCCCTTTCAGATAAACACCTTTTGCAGCAGCCGGTTTAGCACGGTTGAGCGCATCGATGAGAGCTTTGAGGTTCTCATTCAATTTTGCGGCATCAAAGGATACTTTACCGATTGGAGCGTGAATTTGACCTGCTTTATCCAGACGGTATTCGATTTTACCAGCTTTGATTTCTTGAACCGCTTTGGCAACATCGAATGTAACTGTACCTGCTTTAGGGTTAGGCATGAGGCCTTTACCACCGAGCAGACGACCCAGTTTACCGACTTCGCTCATCATGTCAGGTGTAGCTACGCAGACATCGAATTCGAACCAGCCTTGTTGGATTTTGTTGATCATGTCTTGATCGCCAACATAATCCGCGCCAGCCGCTTCCGCTTCTTTCGCTTTATCACCTTTTGCAAATACCAGTACACGTTGCGTTTTGCCTGTGCCGTGAGGCAGGACAACCACGCCACGAACAGCCTGGTCTTGTTTACGTGGGTCTACGCCCAAACGAACTGCAGCTTCAACGGTTTCGTCGAATTTGGCAGTCGCAGCCTTTTTCACAAGCTCAACGGCTTCTGCTGGCTCGTAAAATGCTTCGCTGTCAATCAGCTTGGCAGCTTCAACATATTTCTTACCATGTTTCGCCATGTTTGTTCCTCCTTTGTGGTTTTAACGGAAATTCCTCCCACATATGCCAGTCACATTGACCGGTTGTCGCAGAAAAACCGAAATAAAAATTAATCTTCGATATTGATACCCATGCTGCGGGCAGTACCTTCAACCATACGCATAGCAGCTTCAACGGAAGCAGCGTTCAGGTCAGGCATTTTGGTTTCGGCGATTTCACGAACCTTGTCGCGTTTAACCGTTGCCACCTTTTTCTTGTTAGGTTCGCCGGAACCCTTCTCGATTTTTGCAGCTACGCGAAGCAGAACTGCAGCCGGTGGAGTTTTGGTGATAAACGTAAAGGAGCGATCTTCAAATACCGAGATTTCAACCGGAATAATCAGACCAGCTTGGTCAGCGGTACGCGCGTTGAATTCTTTACAGAATGCCATGATGTTGACACCTGCTTGACCCAATGCAGGACCTACTGGTGGCGCCGGATTCGCTTTCCCTGCAGGAATTTGCAGTTTCACCATTTTGATTACCTTTTTTGCCATGTAAGACACCTCCTTAAAAGTGGTTAACGGGACCTATAGCCCCTCCCACAAGAAACCTGAAGAAAATATTTATATCTTCTCCACTTGAGTATAATCCAGCTCAAGCGGGGTTTCCCGTCCAAACATGTTGACGTGAACTTTGAGTTTGCTCTTGTCGGCAAGAATTTCTTCCACGGAGCCCACAAAATTCGCAAACGGACCAACTTTGATACGCACGGATTCCTTAATGTCGAATTCGATCTTCGGTTTAGGTTCTTCCATGCCCATATGCTTCAGGATTTGATCAACTTCCTCCGGAAGCAAAGGCGTCGGTTTGGAACCCGAACCTGTCGAACCAACGAACCCTGTAACCCCTGGCGTGTTGCGCACAACATACCAAGAATCGTCGGTCTGGATCATTTCAACCAAGACATATCCGGGGTAAACTTTTCTCATGACGGTCTTTTTCTTACCGTCTTTGTTCACCACTTCTTCTTCCATCGGAACAAGAACGCGGAAAATCTTGTCTTCCATGCCCATGGACTCAACGCGTTTTTCCAAATTGGCCTTAACCTTGTTCTCATACCCGGAATAGGTATGAACAACATACCATCTTTTCTCCATTGTTTCCATATCAAGCCACCCTGGACCCTTCTTAAATAATCGCTTCGATCACAGCGGAAATGCCGATATCCAGAACCCAAAAATAAATCGTGACGAATGCAATGGTGCCAAGGACGATCAGTGTGTAATTCGTCAGCTCTTTACGATTAGGCCAGCGAACTTTTTTGAGTTCCGCCCAGCTTTCAGAGAAAAAGGAAAACAGAGACTTGAAACCTTTTTTCACGCCGACTACACCTCCAAAAAACTATCTAGTTTCGCGATGAGGAGTTTGCTCGTTACAGAACTTGCAAAATTTCTTCATCTCCATGCGGTCGGGGTGATTTCGCTTGTTTTTGGTAGTTGTGTAGTTTCTTTGTTTGCAATTCGTACAAGCCAAAGTGATAATTACCCGCATGCTGTGCACCTCCCGAAGACGTCCTTCTTTTCAGAAGGCTCTATATTTCCTAGCAGAACAGCCCAAGCCCTTCATTGCTGAAAAGAAAAAAAACCGTTCCTGCGAAATGAATAAGAAACAAAAACCTGCGGTTTTTGCCTACTCATCCATTAAAACACGCGAATTTAGGCCTACCTAAAACACTTTATCATAAGGGTCAACCCGTGTCAACGAAAGAATCCCCTTGTTCACAGCATGCCGGGATTCGCTTTTTCCTTGTTATCTCAAGCCTTTTTTCTCTGCTGATCTCCGCCTGCATTCATTTACCATTATGATTCATTCATGCAATACTTAAACCCGACATGTCCAATCGTGAAAAAAAAGACTCCATAAAGAGCCTTTTCGTTTCAAAGCGTCTAATTGTCGCGCACTTCCAAATAACGTTCCAGCTTGCGTTTGACACGCTGCAAGGCGTTGTCAATCGATTTCACATGCCGCTTGAGATCTACCGCGATCTCTTGATAGGAGCGGCCGTCCAAGTAAAGCATCAACACTTTGCGTTCCAGGTCGCTTAAAATCTCGGACATTTTGTCCTCAAGACCCACGAACTCCTCTTGATTAATAATCAGTTCCTCTGGATCGGACACATGGGAACCGCAAATCACATCCAGCAGCGTCCGGTCGGAGTCTTCATCGTAAATCGGCTTGTCCAGCGATACATATGAGTTCAACGGAATATGCTTCTGTCTTGTCGCGGTCTTGATCGCCGTAATGATCTGCCTGGTAATGCAGAGCTCGGCAAAAGCCTTAAACGAAGACTGCTTGTCCGTCCGGAAATCGCGGATCGATTTGTACAGACCGATCATGCCTTCCTGAATGATGTCCTCTCGGTCAGCGCCGATCAGAAAGTAAGACCTGGCTTTGGCACGCACGAAATTCCGGTATTTGTTAATCAAAAATTCCAGTGCTTCGCTATCGCCTTCACGAAAATATTCGACAACGTCCTCATCTGACTTATACTCGTAATCCGACAACGTTAATTCTTTGAGGTCTACACTCACCAAGAATCCCCCCGGCTGCAACGCAAGGTACACCGTTACTCTGTGAAATATACGAACAGTATATATGATGGCAGTTGACACCGTCAACCACGTATTACCTAAAAAAGAACGCAAATAACAAAATTGTCAAGAGATTCAAAATTGTAAGTCGTTCCAATTTATGTTATTCCCTGCGCCATTTCTCGAATATTTCCCTGAGATCCGGTTTAAGCTTGCTTTCCAGCGTATTTCGTTTCGATGGGGCATGGTCATGCCGGATGCGGTTTTGGATCGCTTTCTCGCAATTCTCCACCTCGATGAGAAGCTCCCGTGCGGAAACCCGCAGCGCGCCGCGGGCAAAGATCACATGCTGCTCGATGAAATCGCTGGTGGCAACATAGATTTTGCGGCTGCGAAGACTTAGCTCCCCGACAAGCCGCTCTATACATTCATCGGCAGTTTCCTTCTCTTTTGTGAAGTAAACCTGAATTTTACTTTGGGCAAAAGATTTGCCAAGCCCAGGCACCCGGTACGCGTCGAAGACGGCAATCACTTTACGGCCGGTAAAAGCCTGGTAATCGGCCAGCTTCCCAAGCAGCTCATCGCGCGCCTCCTGCATGCTGATTTGCGACAGCTTCGCAAGAGATGGCCAAGCTCCGATCATATTGTAGCCGTCCACCAGGAGCACATCCCGCAAATCTGCCATTCCAGGTTAACCTTGATTGCGGCGGCGCAATACTTCATACATCACTACGCCTGCAGCCACGGAGGCGTTCAGCGAGTTGATCCGTCCGTTCATCGGCAGCTTGATCAGCACGTCGCATTTTTCCCGAATCAGCCGTCCCATGCCTTTGCCTTCATTGCCGATGACGATGGCTACCGGTCCATCAAAGACATTCGTCTCATAAATCCCCGCGGCGGCCGATACGTCTGTGCCTACGACCCATATCCCTTTCTCCTTCAGGGAATCGATCGTCTGCGCCAGATTGGTTACCCTCGCAACCGGAACATACTCCGCCGCACCGGCGGAGGTTTTGGAAACGGTGGCCGTTACCTGGGCGGAGCGGCGCTTCGGCACGATCACTCCATGTACGCCGGTGCAATCCGCCGTGCGCAAAATAGATCCAAGGTTGTGTGGATCCTCGATCTCGTCCAGCAGCAGAATAAAAGGCGGCTCCCCTTTATTTTCAGCAGCCTGCAAAATATCCTCCACTTCAGCGTAAGCATAAGGAGCGACTTGAGCCACGACGCCTTGATGCTGAACGCCCGGCGCCATCTGGTCGAGTTTTCGCTTATCCACTTGCTGGATGACGACGCCAAGCTTTTTAGCCTCGATGATAATCGGCTGCGTCAAATGCTTTTGCGCATTTTCAGCAACCCAGATTTTATTGATCGTGCGGCCGGATTTCAGCGCTTCGATAACCGAATGCTTTCCGCCGATGATTTCTTCCTCCATAACATCCTCCACAAAGCTTTTATTTTTCATGCTGCTGCTCCATATATTCTATGCCCATGCCGATCAGTTCCCGCATCCGTTCTTGCTGCCTGGAGTAATACAAATATCCGATCAAGCCCTCAAAAGCCGTCGCATGCCGGTATTCCAGTACATCGGCATTTTTGGGAATGCTGCCTGATTTGGCATTGCGCCCCTGCCTTACGACATCTTTTTCTTCTTCCGTCAAAGCCGGCTCAAGCGCGGCGAGAATTCTGGCTTGCGCCTTGGCCGATACCATTGCGGTCGCCCGCCGGTGAAGCTGATGCGGCTTGAGGTTCGTTTTGGAAATGAGGTACTGCCTGACCCCCACTTCATAAATGGCATCCCCGATATAAGCAAGCACGATCGGAGGGATCAGCCGCGGCTGGCGGGAAGGCGGATATTCGAACCATCCGGACCATTCCGCCCCCGCTCCCGGCGGCATCCCCATGTGATTTCCGCCGCTCATTTACGCCGCCAACGCATGCCCTGCGCCGTATCCTCAAGCAAAATCCCTTGCGCTGCCAATTGATCGCGAATTTCATCGGCACGGCTCCAGTTTTTGTCTTTGCGGGCCTGCGTCCGTTCCGCAATAAGCTTCTCCACCTCTTCATCCAGCAGCTGTTCTTCATCTGCGATGTATAGGCGAAGCACGGCATTCAACTCTTCAAAGACGGCCAACATCTCTTTAAGCTCCTCAGGATTCACCGCAGGTTCCTGCAGCAGCGAATTGGCTTCATTCACCCACTCGAAGATCGAGGTTATGGCATCCGGCGTATTAAAGTCGTCATCCATCTTTTCGTAGTACTGCTTCAAAATGCCTTCCAGCTTTTGCTTCAATTCCTCGCGAACGGGGCCATGGCCGTCAGGAACTGCGGTATTGAGCCGATGCTTCAGGTTGGAGACTGCATTGGCGATCCGCTCCACGCTGTTTGTCGCCTGATCCATCGTTTCGGCATTAAAGTTAAGCGGATTGCGGTAATGGGTTGAAAGCATGAAATAACGGATGGCTTCTTTTTTGAATTGCTTGCGCAAATCTTTGACGAGTATCCCGTTGCCAAGCGATTTCGACATTTTTTCGTTGTTGATTTTGATATAGCCGTTATGCATCCAGTATTTGGCCAGCGGCTTGCCTGTCAGCGCTTCGGATTGGGCTACCTCGCATTCATGGTGCGGGAATTGCAAATCCTGTCCGCCCCCGTGGATATCGATCGTGTCCCCCAAATAGCGCCGGGCCATGGCCGAGCATTCGATATGCCAGCCCGGGCGGCCGTTGCCCCATGGACTGGACCAGAAGATTTCCCCCGGCTTCGCTGCTTTCCAGAGCACAAAGTCTTCTGGATGTTCCTTGCGCTCATCGACGTTGATTCGAATGCCGAACTGCAGCTCGTCGAGCTTTTGATGCGACAGCTTGCCGTAGTCCGGGAATTTATTTGTCCGGTAAAACACGTCCCCGCCTTTTTCATAGGCAAATCCCTTTTTCTCAAGCTCCTGTATGAAGGCGATGATATTGTCCATATTCTCGGTTACCCGCGGGTTAACCGTTGCCTTTTGAATACCGAGCCCTTCCAAATCCTCGTAGTAGGCCTTGATAAACGTATCGGCCACTTCCGGCACGGTACTGTTCATCTGTTCCGCTTTGCGGATCAGCTTGTCGTCTACGTCGGTAAAGTTGACGACA
Source organism: Paenibacillus azoreducens (assembly GCF_021654775.1). Classification (NCBI taxonomy): domain Bacteria; kingdom Bacillati; phylum Bacillota; class Bacilli; order Caryophanales; family Paenibacillaceae; genus Paenibacillus; species Paenibacillus azoreducens. The sequence goes on from NZ_AP025343.1 coordinate 6,677,233, forward strand.
TAGTTCACTCCATTGCCGATTTGTTCAAGATACATGCGAACCACGTCGAAAAAGATCATCGGCCGCGCATTCCCGATGTGAATATAGTCGTACACTGTCGGACCGCATACGTACATTTTTACCTTTCCTGGTTCCTGCGGCACAAATTCTTCTTTGGACCGATGCAAAGTATTGTATATTCGAAGCGCCATAATCACGTTTCCTTTCGTTTTAGAGGTTGTTCAAAAAGTCCACTTTTGATAAAGCCTGATCGAAGCCTATGCAAGGATGAGCGACCGCGGCTTTTATTCCCCGGAATTTCCGTCTTGGGCCGTATGAACCCAAGCCCGTTCCCCGCTCTCTTTTTTGATGTTTTCGAGTTCGCTCCGCAGCCTGTCGATCTCTGTTTGCATGTAGCGGATCGAATCCACGATCGGATCCGGGAGCTGGTGGCTCAATCGATCCACGCGGCGGCCGTCCTGCTTGACAATCCGGCCTGGGATGCCCACGACCGTACTGTTGGAGGGAACTTCCCGCAGCACAACCGAATTGGCTCCGATATTGCTTTGGTCCCCCACTTTGAAAGATCCGAGAACCTTGGCGCCGGAAGCAATGACGACATTGTTGCCGATGGTCGGGTGGCGCTTCCCCTTTTCCTTGCCCGTACCGCCCAACGTTACGCCTTGGTAGATGACGACATCATCGCCAATTTCACATGTCTCGCCGATCACCACTCCCATGCCGTGGTCGATGAAGAGCCTATTTCCTATTTTGGCACCGGGATGGATCTCGATTCCTGTCATAAACCGGCTGCACTGCGAAATGATGCGGGCAAGGGTGAACCATCGGCGGGTATACAGTTTATGCGCAATCCGGTGAGCCCAGATGGCGTGCAGTCCCGAATAGGTGAACACCACTTCAAACAGACTTCTGGCGGCCGGATCATTTTCAAATACCGTTTGGATATCCGATTTGATTCTCTTAAACATATCCGTTCCCCTTTTCGTCCTCTTCTCTTCCTTCGCTCCCAGGATTCCGTTTGTTTCTAAAGTACCAAAAAACGCCTCGGCAGCTTTCGCTGCAGAGGCGTTATACGCGGTTCCACTCTGCTTGAATCCGTTCCTTTTGCTCATACGCCAAAAGCTTCAGCGCATTTTCGCAAAACGAATCCATCTTTCACGTCCTTATAACGGGGGACCTTCCGGCATAGTCTAACGGTTCGATAATCGAACCGCTCATCCATGCAGCTCACAGGCGCATTTCCGCAGTCGGCATATGGATAACTTCCAGCCGCATGGAAAGCATGATTCTCCATGAGGTTATCCTCTCTGGCAAATGCCTGGGGTTAAAGCGTACTTCTCCTGTTCGTCGCCATTGGCAACTTATAGATGTACTTATGTGTTAGGGACTCGCAAAAGTCCCCTGTCTATTTCGGACCTGACGATAAAGACAGGTTTTATAGATCTTATTTTGGTAGTTATTATATCCGATAATACGCTGCGATGACAAGAATGTTTTAACCGGATGCGCGAAAGGTTTTGCAGCTTTTTCAAAAGCTCCTATTCTCCTTTGATCTGCGATTTCAAACGTTCGATCACGCGATCCTTACCCAGGAGGTAAGTCGTTTCATTCAAATCACGGCCGTGCATTTGGCCTGTCAGAGCCACGCGGATCGGCATAAAGAGCTGCTTGCCTTTAACGCCGGTTTCCTTCTGCACTTCCTTGATCAAAGCCTGGATCCGGGCTGCCGAAAATTTCTCTTCCGCTTCAATTTTGTCCAGCAAAGCCTTCAGTACCGTCGGCACCTGTTCTTCAGCAAGTACCGGCAGGGCTTCCTGATCGATCTCCAATTGGGTGCGGAAAAACATGGCGGACAGATCGACGATATCCGAAGCTGCGGTCATTTGCTCTTGATACAGAGCCACAAGTTTATTCGCCCAAGTTTCCTGCTCTTGGCTCAGTTCGGCCGGCAGGCGACCCGCTTTTTGCAGATGGGGAATGGCCAGCTTGGCGATCCGTTCCGGATCGGCATGCTTGATGTAATAGTTGTTCAGGTGAGCCAGTTTGTTCTGGTCAAATACCGCCGGACTCTTTGAGAGGCGGGCCGGATTAAAGATTTTGATCAGCTCTTCGCGGCTGTAGATTTCTTCTTCCCCTTCAGGCGACCAGCCGAGGAGAGCAATAAAGTTTACCAACGCTTCCGGCAAATAACCGAGTTGATCATACTGCTCGATAAACTGGATGATGGATTCATCCCGCTTGCTGAGTTTCTTATGATTTTCGTTGACGATCAGGGTCATATGCCCAAAACGCGGCGCTTCCCATCCCAGCGCTTCGTAGATCATCAGCTGCCGCGGCGTATTCGAAATATGATCCTCGCCGCGAAGCACGTGGGTGATCTTCATCAGGTAATCGTCGATGACGACGGCATAGTTATATGTCGGAATTCCGTCCTTTTTCACGATGACGAAATCGCCGGTATCTTTTGTATTGAATGAAATCATGCCTTTGACGATGTCGTCGAAAGTATAGGTTTTGTCCTCAGGCACGCGGAAACGAATGCTGGCCGTCCGTCCTTCGGCTTCATAAGCCCGGCGCTGCTCTTCGGTCAGGTCGCGGTGTTTGCCGGAATAACGCGGCGTCTCGCCGCGGGCCATTTGTTCTTCCCGCTCCTTCTCCAATTCCTCTTCCGTGCAGTAGCAGCGATAAGCGAGACCTTTGTCCAGCAGCTCCTGGGTGTATTTGTTATAGATGTCCAGCCGCTCCGTTTGGCGGTACGGCCCGTATGGTCCTCCGATATCGATGCTTTCATCCCAGTTCAGGCCAAGCCATTTCAAATATTTCAACTGGCTTTCTTCGCCCCCTGCAATATTGCGCTTCACATCCGTATCCTCAATCCGGATAATGAAATCCCCGCCTTGATTGCGGGCATACAAATAGTTGAACAACGCTGTTCTGGCATTTCCGATATGTAAATGTCCCGTAGGACTTGGTGCATACCGTACGCGAACTTTATCAGTCATGGTAATACCCCTCCGCTTTGTGTTTACTCGGTCATACATTAATTCTGACAGTGCTATTTGATCGCTACGGTTCCCGGATCGTTCTTCCGATCGCTGTTGTTCCCGGATTTTCTTTGATTTTAACTATTCATTGTAGAAATCCGCTCACAAAGGCGAACGCTGCCGCTTCTCCAGATCGATTCCGGTCCCCTTCGCTACTGCACTGTCATTAGCTATAAGCGTATGAGCCGTTTACTTACGCTTCCACCTCTTCAAATCCTTCAAGATGATAGCACATCTTTGACGAGACAGACAACCGATTGCGCCGCGATACCTTCGCCGCGGCCGGTAAAACCGAGCTGCTCGGTCGTGGTTGCCTTCACGTTCACCTGCTCCGTATCGGCATCCAGCGCATGGGCGATAATCTCGGCCATTTGCGGGATGTATGGGGCCATTTTCGGTTTCTGGGCGATGATCGTACAATCAATATTGCCCAGACGGTACCCCCGCTCCTTCGCCATCTCCCAAATATGAAGCAGCAGCTTCAAACTGTCCGCATCCTTGAACGCCGGGTCCGTGTCGGGAAAATGCTTGCCGATATCCCCCAGGCCAAGCGCACCCAAGATCGCATCCGTTACCGCATGCAGCAGCACGTCGGCATCAGAATGCCCCAGCAGCCCCTTTTCATATGGGATCGTAACCCCTCCAATAATACACGGCCTGTCCTCTACGAGTTGATGTACGTCAAACCCCTGCCCTACACGTATCATGTATTCTTCTCTCCCCTGTGCTTTAACATGAATGCAGCATATTCCAAATCTTCGGGTGTCGTAATTTTAATATTGGTATAGCTGCCTTCTACGACGTTCACCGGAATGCCCATCCTTTCCACCAGCATGGAGTCATCCGTTCCGGTAAAACCGTCGGCTTCAGCCTGTTCATGAGCCTTGCGCAAATCAGAAAGACGAAAAGCCTGTGGGGTATGGATCGCCCACAGACTCCGGCGGTCGGGGGTTGCTTCGATCATTCCCGACTCGCTCACCTGCTTGATGGTATCCTTCACCTTCACGGCGAGGACCGCTGCACCGGTATTCACAGCTTTCCGGTAACATGCCTCGACATGCTCAGGTTCAACGAACGGGCGTACACCATCATGTACCATTACCCATTCCGTTCCGATTGCAAGCAAACCTTTATAAACGGACTGCTGTCTTTCTCGGCCGCCCGAGATCACTTTAATTACCTTGCGAAGCCCGTACCGGGACACCCATCCGGCACATCGATCGATATCATCCGCTCCCGTCACCAGGACGATTTCCTTTACGAGCGGCATCCGATCGAAGACTTCCAATGTATGTACAATGATGGGCTTGTCCTCAAGCAGCAAATACTGCTTGCTTTCACGCGTTCCCATGCGCGAGCCTTTCCCCGCGGCAACCACGATCACGCCCACATGGTTTTGAGTTTCCAAAGCTATCGTTTTGCCTCCCCCGAACCGAAAGAAAAAAATTGTATAATCCCATCATACCCCTTTTACTGGGCTTTTTCCAACAGTTTCGGTTTGGCAAAAATCATTCGTCCCGCAGAAGTCTGAAGCACGCTGGTCACCAGCACTTCCATCATGCTGCCGATGTAATCACGACCGCCCTCAACCACGATCATGGTTCCGTCATCCAAATAGGCCACGCCTTGTCCATGTTCCTTGCCGTCTTTGATGACCTGTACCATTATTTCTTCTCCCGGCAGGACAACCGGTTTGACAGCATTGGCCAGATCATTGATGTTGAGCACCGATACCCCCTGCAGTTCGCAAACTTTATTCAGGTTGTAATCATTGGTAACCACTTTGCCTTCAAGCACTTTGGCGAGCTTGACCAGCTTGCTGTCGACCTCCGAAATCTCTTCGAAGTCCCCTTCATAAATCAATACCCGGACATCCAGCTCCTTTTGGATCTTGTTTAAAATATCAAGTCCTCTGCGGCCGCGGTTGCGCTTGAGCAGATCCGAAGAATCGGCGATATGTTGAAGCTCTTCAAGCACAAACTCCGGAATGACGATCGTGCCTTCGATAAATCCCGTTTTGCAAATATCCGCGATACGCCCGTCAATGATCACGCTCGTATCCAAAATTTTATGCTCCTCAATCTTTCGATCCTCGTAAGCATCCCCTTTGCTCCATCTTCCGGACGTCCAGAGCGTCGCCAGTTCATCCCTTTTATCGAGCCCGATCCGAAATCCCATATATCCGCAGAACAGCGACAATCCCACAGCAGCGATGTCCCCGGCTTTTCCTGCCCAAGCCAAGCTCGGGTAGATTAGCAGCGACAACAAAAGTCCTCCCGTAAGACCGGCCGTTCCGGCCGCAAGTTCTTTCATCGGCATTGCCGCCAGCGTTTGAACAAACGAGTGCAAACGAGTCATTACTGTCTTAGCGCACAGGGAACCTATCAACAAAAATAAAATTGCCCCAAGTCCAGCAAGCATGATGCCTCCCCATACTGAATGATCGATACCTAATCCGGGGAACGTCCATCCGGCTGATTGATGCAAAGTATAACCCGTCCAAGCGCCACACAACCCGGCGAAAGCTATAATGAATTTTCTCAGCATTTGTTCCCGCACCTCCTCGATTAATTAGTTATACATATTTCCTTAGCAGTATGGTCCAATTTTGGACTGCATAATCCTTATTGTTCCATTTTTTATACCGCATTTTGAAAGATGTAAGCGAAATATGTGTCATAACTGGTTGAAAGTGGGTAAAAGCCTGGCATATAATGAATTCAATTCTTATGCTAGAGGTGAAAAGGAAAATGAGCGCACCAAGTTTACACGCTTTTCAGGATCAGGTCTCCGAACTGTTGCTCCGTCACCGTAGTCTATTGGATGTGCTGTCCAAAAACGGACAAAGCAGCGCCTCCGTCAATCGGGCCGTCGCCAAAGCTATTACGGATTGCGGCTGCATTGAACTGCATGCAACCCAGCAGTCCTTTGAACCTGAAGTCAATCTGGAAAAGGCTAAAGATGTGGCACGGACTCATGTCCGCGGAGAATTATGCGAGAACTGCAAGGATATTATCAGTGCCGAGCTCGGGCGCAATATTTTTTACATGTCCGCTTTATGCAACCTGCTCGGGATCAACTTGGATGAAGTCGTGCAAAAAGAATCGGAGAAATGTTCCACCCTCGGCTTGTTTAATTTGTCATGAACCCTAAGGCAAGTCGGCATCAATGCTTCGATATACATTAGAGAAACGTCCATCGTTGTACCTTTACACAAGACAGGCCGTTTTTAGAGGATGTTTTTCTTCCGGTATCAGATGCAATTGCATGAAGCTTCTACTACTATCTTCAAACAAAAAAGCATTTATTTCGCTGCTTGCTTGCAGGAAATAAATGCTTTTTATCATCCGTGATAGTTTTAGATCATATCAAATATCGTTATGAATGATCGTTGTAGACTTTTTGTTCTCCTGACTGATCGCGATGGCGTCTGCGTGTCAGCTTCTCAAAGTTCTGTTTCAACCCGTAAGCCGCATAAAGCACAAGCGGTACGAAAATCAGTTTGGATAATTGGTCCGGAAAAATCACAGCGATCGCCACGCCGGCAACAATGACTACAGGTGCGTACATCACCGCTTTTTTAGGAAGCCCGACCTTCTTGAAGTTAGGATATTTCACCGTGCTGACCATCAGGTACGAAAGAAGCAGCATGGCGATAATCATATAAGGGGCCGAAATTTCTTTATGAAACAGCGACAGCGTGGCAAGAACGCCTCCTGCTGCCGGAATGGGCAGTCCAATAAAATATCCCGGTATCCCGGATTGAACATTAAAACGGGCCAGCCGAAGCGCTCCACAAATCGGGAAGATGGCCGTTACGGCCCAGACCAATGCTTGGTGCATACCATGAAAAGAAGAAACATACATAATGAGTGCGGGTGCAACACCAAAAGAGATCACATCCGAGAGAGAATCGAGTTCTTTGCCGAATTCGCTTTGCGCATTAAGTGCACGGGCCACCCGGCCGTCCAATCCGTCGCAAAGCATCGCAATAATAATCATGATGGCCGCCAAACTTATTTTGTTGTCAAAAGCCAGCATAATTCCTAACATTCCGAGACACAAGTTACCTAAAGTAAACAGGTTCGGAATTGACTTAGTAAACATTTTTTCACCTCGAATATTTTAGTACCCCCGTATCATCCCTTGATTGTATGGTATTTAAATTTGTCTGTCAATGAAGACTTGTTCCTGAAGACGTTTCAGACCTTCTTTGATATTGCGGGCTCTGACTTCGCCAATACCATCCACTTCATCCAATTCCTCGATCGTTGCCATCATAATATGAGGCAGCCTGCCGAAACGCTCGACCAGGTTGTGAATAATGACATTCGGCAGCCGCGGTATTTTGTTCAAGATGCGGTAGCCTCTTGGAGCGATCGCTTCTTCGGATGTCGCTGCGGAGATCGGGTAACCGAGCAGCCGCATCACATAATGAATATCAAGCAGTTCGTCATCCGTAGCCCGTTTTAAGCCGGCGATCATTTCGCGGATCTTCTCGTCATTGTCTTCCCGCGCATAATCTTTGTAGAGGAGCCAAGCCTCCTCTTCCATATTGCTGACCAGTTCCTCCATTTGCATGCTGATCAACCGTCCTTCGTTGCCCAGCTCATTGATGTAGCGCTTGATTTCCATTTTAATGCGCAGCACCATTTCAATCCGCTGGATTACGTTGACAACTTCCGGAACGGTTACCAATTCTTCAAACTCGGAGGCGGACAGATTGGTGAGCGACTGATTCAGCACGGCCCGGTATTTTTCAAGCGTTTGCAGCGCCTGATTCGCTTTTGTCAAAATAACGCCAATTTCTTTCAGCGCATATCTGAGCGTACCTTGATATAAAGTAATAATATTGCGGCGCTGGGAAATGGAAACGACCAGCTTGCCCGTCTGCTTGGCAACACGTTCTGCGGTACGATGGCGGATGCCTGTTTCGATCGAGGAAATGGAGGAATCGGGAATCAGCTGGGTATTGGCGTACAAAATCCGCTTCAGGTCCTCACTCAATATAATGGCCCCATCCATCTTGGCCAACTCGTATAAATAGTTGGGTGAAAAGTCACAGTTAATCGAAAAGCCGCCGTCCACAACCTCCATGACTTCAGGGCTGTAGCCGACAACAAGCAGCCCTCCGGTTTTGGCGCGCAGCACATTTTCCAAGCCATCCCGAAATGGAGTGCCCGGCGCGACCAGCTTAAGCAGGTCGCTCATTTTATCCATTTGGCTAGATTCCTTCATCTCTTTATGCCCCCTAATCTAAAGCGACCGCTAGTGCATCTGCCACGGTATTGATGCCAATGATTTCAATTCCTTTAGGATGTTTCCAACCCTTTAAGCTTTTTTCCGGCATGATGATCCGCTTAAAACCCAGCTTCTCCGCTTCCCTCACACGCTGTTCGGCCCGTGAAACCGCCCGGACCTCGCCGGTAAGCCCCACTTCTCCGAACATGACATCGTAAGGTTTGGTCGGAATATCTCGAAAACTGGATGCGATGCTGACAGCAATCGCCAAATCGACAGCCGGCTCATCCAGCTTGACGCCGCCGGCGACATTCAGATAAGCATCCTGGTTTTGCAGGAACATCCCCATTCGTTTCTCAAGTACCGCTATGATCAGTCCCATCCGGTGATGATCAATACCCGTGCACATCCGCCGAGGCGACGGAAAATGCGTGGAGGAAATCAATGCCTGAAGCTCGACAAGCACAGGCCGGGTGCCTTCCATGCTGGCGACCACCGTTGATCCTGCAACGCCGAGCGGGCGTTCGGATAGAAACAGTTCGGAAGGGTTCCCCACTTCCACCAGACCGGATTCATTCATTTCAAATATGCCGATTTCATTGGTGGAGCCAAAGCGGTTTTTAACCGCGCGCAAAAGTCGGTACGTATGATGCCGTTCCCCTTCAAAATACAATACACAGTCAACCATATGTTCAAGGAGTCTCGGGCCGGCTATGGCCCCTTCCTTTGTAACATGCCCTACAAGAACAGTCGCAATGCCCATTCCCTTCGCCACCCGCATAAACCGGGCAGTACATTCCCTGACTTGGGCAACGCTGCCTGGCGCACTGGTGACTTCCGGTATGTAGACCGTTTGGATGGAGTCAATCACTAAAAACTGCGGTGCAACATTGTTTATCGCTTCTTCAATGAGATCCATATTGGTCTCGCACAATACATAAAGCTCAGGCGATAAAGCCCCAAGCCGGTCTGCCCGAAGCTTGGTCTGACGCACGGATTCCTCGCCTGAAACATACAAGACGCGCAAACCGGATTGCGTTAAAGCATGCGAGGTTTGCAGCAGCAGGGTAGACTTGCCGATTCCCGGATCCCCGCCGACCAAAATGAGCGAGCCGGGAACAATCCCTCCGCCTAGTACGCGGTTGAGCTCACCGATCCCGGTGTGCACCCGCGCTTCATTGCTGCTTTCTATATTTATGATCGAAAGCGCCTTTTCTTTACTCTGAAACAAAGGAGAATTCATTCCTTGTGTCTTAATAACGCTTTCCGTCTCTTCCACCATTGTATTCCAAGCTTGACAACCTGGACATTTACCATACCACTTGGCAGCTTCATAGCCACATTCTGTACAGTAAAATTTTGTTTTTGTCTTAGCCATGACCTCTCCTTTCGATATGGTTTTTGTCTAATTTTGTCGAATGACCAGGAAATTGGCATTATTATAATTTTACCATTTACTAAGATTTATCGTAAAGTAGTTGCAAAAAGTTTACATGTATAAAAAGGATTGGCCCGGCCGCCAAAATAAGCGGCCTGGTCAATCCTTATCATTACCGTTATCTATTCATGGTTATTATGAATTGGCCGATACGCTGCCAGCCTTGTTAACGGTCAATTCGCCATTTTCCTCATCGATCACAAGCGAATCGCCTTTGGCCACCTTGCCAGTCAAAAGCTCTTCGGACAATCGGTCCTCGATGTGCTTCTGAATCGCGCGGCGAAGCGGACGGGCGCCGAATGCCGGGTCATACCCTTCCTTGGCCAGGAACGCCTTGGCTTTATCGGTCAGCGTAAAGTCCACATCATATTCGCGCAGCCGTTTGCGCAGTTCATCGGACATCAATGTGACAATTTCGGCGATATGCTTCTCTTCCAGCGAGTGGAAGACGATAATTTCATCGATCCGGTTCAGGAACTCCGGACGGAAGCTCTTTTTCAGCTCGCCCATCACTTTGTCTTTCATGTTGTTGTAGTCGGCTCCGGAATCGTTCACCGCCGTAAAACCAAGCGTGGAATTCCGCTTGATCGCTTCCGCCCCTACGTTCGACGTCAGAATGATCAGTGTGTTCCGGAAATCGACTACACGGCCTTTGGAGTCGGTCAGACGTCCGTCCTCAAGCACCTGGAGCAGGATGTTGAATACTTCCGGATGCGCCTTTTCGATTTCGTCCAGCAGCACGACGGAGTATGGCTTGCGGCGCACTTTCTCGGTTAATTGGCCGCCCTCTTCATAACCTACGTATCCTGGAGGAGCTCCGACCAGTCTGGACGTGGAATGTTTCTCCATGTATTCGGACATGTCGATGCGGATGACCGCATTTTCATCCCCGAACATCGCTTCGGCAAGCGCGCGGGCCAATTCCGTTTTACCTACGCCGGTAGGTCCGAGGAAAATAAACGAACCGATCGGACGTTTCGGATCCTTAAGGCCGGCACGGGAGCGGCGTACAGCGCGGCTGACTGCCTTGACGGCTTCTTCTTGGCCAATGACGCGTTCATGAAGGATATTCTCCATGTTCAGCAGACGTTCGGTTTCTTCTTCCTTCAGCTTGCGCACCGGAATTCCGGTCCAACTGGCCACCACCTGCGCGATATCCTCCGGAGTCACTTCGGAATCGGTACGGCCTTGTTTTTCCTTCCACTGATTTTTCGTGATTTCAAGCTCTTCGCGGATCTTTTGCTCAGTATCGCGAAGCGCAGCCGCTTTTTCGAATTCCTGGCTTTGAACCGCCGAATCCTTTTCCTTGCGGATGTCTTCGAGCCGGCTTTCCAGATCTTTCAGGTTTGGCGGTATTGTATACGTATGAAGCCTTACTTTCGAGCCGGCCTCGTCGATCAGGTCAATCGCTTTATCCGGCAAGAAACGGTCGGAGATATAACGATCGGACAGCTTCACGGCTTCCACGATCGCCTCATCCGTGATTTTCACGCGGTGATGGGCTTCATAACGATCGCGCAGACCGAAGAGAATCTGGATCGCTTCTTCCGGAGAAGGCTGATCCACCGAAATCGGTTGGAAACGGCGTTCCAAAGCGGCGTCTTTTTCAATGTATTTGCGGTATTCATCGAGCGTCGTAGCACCGATGCACTGCAGCTCGCCGCGAGCCAGGGAAGGCTTCAGAATATTCGAGGCGTCAATCGCGCCTTCCGCGCCACCGGCGCCGATCAGCGTATGCAGCTCATCGATAAACAGAATGATATTCCCGGCCTGGCGGATTTCATCCATGATTTTTTTCAGGCGGTCTTCAAATTCACCGCGATATTTAGTGCCTGCGACAACCGAACCCATATCCAAGGTCATAACGCGTTTGTCGCGGAGCGTCTCTGGAATTTCGTTGTTGATGATTTTTTGGGCAAGACCTTCCGCAATAGCGGTTTTACCTACCCCAGGCTCACCGATCAATACCGGATTGTTTTTGGTGCGGCGGCTGAGCACCTGAATGACGCGTTCTATTTCATTGCTGCGCCCGATCACCGGATCGAGGTTGCCTTCCTTCGCAGCTGCCGTCAGGTCGCGGGCCAGAGAGTCCAGCGTTGGCGTGCTGACATTGGCCTGCGAGCCATGATGGCTCGACACCGCCTCGCTGCTTCCGAGCAGCTGCAGCACCTGCTGGCGCGCCTTATTCAGGCTGATTCCCAAATTGTTTAATACCCGTGCCGCTACGCCTTCTCCTTCACGGATCAAGCCGAGCAAAATATGTTCTGTGCCCACATAGGTATGACCCAGCTTGCGGGCTTCATCCATAGACAATTCAATGACTTTTTTGGCGCGCGGAGTGTAAGCGATATTGGTCGGCTGTTCCTGCCCTCTGCCGATGAGCGTTTCCACTTCATCCTGAATTTTTTCGAGTCCGAGTCCAAGTCCGATCAATGCCTTGGCGGCAATGCCGTCACCCTCGCGAATCAGCCCAAGCAAAATATGCTCCGTACCGATGTTGTTATGTCCCAAACGAACGGCTTCTTCTTGTGCGAGTGCCAGCACTTTTTGCGCGCGTTCCGTAAATCTTCCGAACATCATTCTCCTGCACCTCCATGAGTTTGAAATATGATTTTGTGGCATAAATTATTGGGGCCTAAAGTTCAAACAATCTCGTTTACCTTACTCTAAAACTTCAGTTCAGGTATTTGCAAGCGCCTCCCGAATCAACCTTGCCCGGTATATGTCGCGTTCCTCGCTGTTCATGTCATGCCCGAATTTTTTTTGCAAAAATCCCGGCTGGGTCATCACGTTTAGTTCGTTCATCACCGGAATCGAAGGTCCCTGCACAATGCCGAGATCAATCCCCAAGCGTACATCCGAAAGCCGCTGGCCGGCTTCCTTGGAGTCCATAATCTCCGCATAAGACAAAATGCCGTAAGAACGTTTGATCCGGTCCCGAATGCGAAGACGCGAATCGTTCATCAAGCGCATGCGGGCGTTTTTTTCGTGTTCGATGATTTGCAGTACGACACTATGCAGGTTATCGATAATTTCATTCTCCGTTTGCCCGAGCGTAATCTGGTTGGAGATTTGAAACAGGTTACCTATTGCTTCGCTGCCTTCCCCATAAATTCCTCTAACGGTAAGCCCAACTTGGGAAACGGCGGACAAAATGCGGTTGATTTGCTGCGTCATCACCAGAGCCGGAAGATGCATCATCACCGAAGCCCGGAGCCCTGTGCCCACATTGGTCGGACAGCTGGTCAGATAACCGCGTTTATCGTCAAATGCATAATCCACTTCGGACTCGAACAAATCGTCGATAGCTGTCGCTTTCCCCCATGCTTCGCGAACCTGAAATCCCGGGTACAGGCATTGAATGCGAAGATGGTCCTCTTCATTAATCATAATGCTGACGGATTCATCTTCATTGATCATGACGGCCCCGTTTTGGGACTCGCTTGCAAGGCTCGGGCTGATCAAATGCTTCTCTACAAGCACTTTTTTATCAATCGGTTCAATTTCATCCAATTTAACGGTATAGAATGGTCCAAGTCCCTTGATATTCTGATTCCCCGTCACTTTGGATAGACGTTTCAGCACTTCCTCGGACTGTTGACGCGTCGCCAAAAGGGGAAAAGGCAAGTGCTGCAGATTCCGCGCGATCCGCACCCGGCTGCTGATCACAATATCGGAGTCATTTGCCGTACCCCGCATCCATTCACTCAGCGCTTTTTCGGTAAACCGAAGATTGGGCATCCGCTACTCCTCCTCTATTCAAGCGAACTTTACTGTCCTGAAATTTCCTTTTCAAGCGTTCGGATCTGGTCGCGCAGCTGTGCAGCCTCTTCAAATTCTTCCTGCTGAATCCGCTGCTGCAGCTCGAGCTTGAGATCATCGATTTTTCGCTTCAATTGAATGCGGCCTCCGCTTCTCTTGGGCACTTTGCCCACATGCACGGTATTTCCATGAACCCGTTTGAAAAGCGGATCCAACCGGTCGCCAAAATATTTATAACATGAGCTGCAGCCGAACCGGCCGATTTTGCTGAACTGGGAATACGTCATTCCGCATTCCTCACAGTGCAAGGACTGAGGCGTTTTGACGCTGCTCGCCGTTCCTTTGCCCGTCGTTTCAAAATCAAGCAGCCCGGATAACAAGCTGTGTATGGAAAATCCCCCCGTCGTGCCGGGAATCAATTCCCCTTTTTCCCTCGCGCAGGTTTCACAAATGTGGATTTCATTTTTTTCGCCGTTCACAATCTTGGTGAAATGCAGCGTTGCGGGTCTTTTCCCGCATTCTTGGCATAACATGTCGATGTACCTCCTTTTCTCCGCAGAGCTATTTGCTTAGCAAGGAAATCAGCATCGCTTTCATCATTTTCGCACGGATCTCATCCCTGTAAGGCAACTTGATCATCAAGGTCTCTCTGGAAACAGCCGCACGCATCAGGTTTGCTTCCCGCTTGGTTAGAACGCGGGCTTCTTCCAGCTGGTAAATGAGCCCTTCCGCGACTGTCTGGTCTATCGTATCGCCAATCGTCTGATGCAGATGAGTATGCAGTGCCGAATACTGCGGAAGATCGATTCGTTGAATCCGAATATATCCGCCGCCTCCGCGTTTACTTTCCACGAGATAACCCTTTTCCAGCGTAAATCTTGTACTGATCACATAATTAATCTGGGACGGCACACAAGAAAAATGATCCGCCAAATCATTACGCTGTATTTCGATCAATCCTTCGGGACTTTCATGCAAAATACCCTTCAGATATTGTTCAATAACATCAGAGATATTACGCATCATTCATCCTCCACTTTAATGCTGCTTGAAAGCCTGTTACTTCCAAATATTCGCGGCTGCCGGCACGATCCCGGTATCATTCATTAACCCGAGCCGTATGCAGCGAACCGGACAAATAGAATACAAACATAGGCCGCCGGTTTTCCCCTGCAGCTTCTGTGTTGTTAGTGTAACTTCAGGTCAATCAGATCATACATAAACTGTTTGCTGCAACAGTATATGCAAATTTGATCAATAATTGACTTTGACTTTCTTTGACTATATTATAACATATTCTCACGTTTTGCCAAGAGGCAGGGGACGAAAACCGTTCAGGTCTTTCCTTATCATTTTTGACGTATTTACCTGATTCCATCCCTTGGATGGTAAGAAAAACGTCTATCGACGTACTTTCTAGGAAGACAGACCGCATTTAGCGGATGTTTTTCTTGCGATTATAGGATTTCTTAAGCTGCGCTTAAAATTTATAAATTCTATAATCTTAAAAAAGCCGGTACGGAAACTGGCGGAATCCGCTTTTTCCAATAATGAACCGGCTTATACTAAAAACCCCCCTGCATTAAGCAGGAGAGTCAGATATCTTAAAAATGGTCCAATAAAAAGGTTTGTTCCAAAGGAATGGCGTACTCCAAGCGGGTAACTGCTTCGGATTCACCGGTCAATCTTCCCATTTTCCACAACTCAGCCGGACGTTTATAACCAAGCAGCAGCGTGGTCAGCGTCTGAATGTCGCATTGCAGTTGGGCTTCTTCCTCCTGTTCAGCAGGCTTGATCTTCGCCTCTCCCAACGGTGAGATCTTCCAGTGCCAAGTCCCTTCATTCCAAGGCGCATATGGATCGCTGACCTGTATTGTCCATGACTCCACTTCTCCACTGCCTTCATAATCCAATGCTTCAATAAAGCCGGGGAGGTTTACAATCCGTGTCATGCCATAGGGTATAATCTCTTGGGTAATGCGGGGATCGGCAAGCGTGTATGTTAATCCGTCATTCGCTGGCATTTGATTCAAAACGACTTGGGTTACCATGGAATCATGATTGCCAATAAACGTCCATAATGCCGCTTTCGCCTCTTCGTTCAGGCAGATGAACTCTTCGACCAAAAACTCATTTTTCTCCACCTTATAAAGTAAATATCCTTCAGGATCGCCTGATGGAGAATAATATACTGCGGTCTGGTCTTCATCTTCGAGAATCGATGACTTCCAGCGTTCCTCACTCCGAAGCATCATTCCGTTAAAACGAACGGCATAAGCTTCATATACCCGGTTCAAAACCGGGATATCCCGGATATTACGCCGAACGGTACCTTTTGTGAGCAGCTTTGCGGGAAGCTTTTCCGTCGGAATCACATACTTTTTATATTCGCTGAACATCTCCCAGCCAAACTTGCGATAAAAAGGAAACGAAAACGGGTGCAGCATAGAAATCAACCTGCCGGATTCATTCATTACTTGCAGCGAATGCGTCAGCAGTTGTTTGACCAAACCTTGTCTGCGGTATTCAGGCCAGGTAGCCACACCTCCGATACCGGCCATCGGAATTTTTCTCCCATTGACAAAGACATCCGCAAGCAGCAGCCCCAGTTTGGCTCCCAGACGGCCTTCCTCGTCAAAAATCCCCCATGTATTTTCAGGTTTGAATCGCTTCCTGGCTTGTTCCTTCTTATCTGCAGGCATCCGATATTGGAAGGCATACTGTCCTAACTCAATCATTGCATCAAACTCTTCGGATTTTAATGTTCTGATCTCCATCCCTTTCACCTCACCTAAATGTATTGAAAGAGGCAGCTAATCTATTGGTGTTTTCATCATTGATGCCTTCTGCATCCCTCTGTCTGTGGATTACAGATCGAGTATGGCAAACGATTATATCAAAGTCAATAAATTACCCACAGGTCAATCCTATTAATGATATAAAAAGGTGCGGGAATACACAATTTACACAGGTTACCTGTGAATGATGGGGATGAATTTGTGAATTTGTGGACGGAATGTTGAATGAAGTGGAGAAAAATGTAGGAGATTGGTTCGGAATCTGTGTACAAATGACAAAAATCAATCTGGGGCGGTCTCCGCTGTGGATGAAAAAAATCGTTTGAAAGCTCATCCACAACTTATTCACGTTATTCGCAGACAAGGATGATCATAGATAAGTAAATTCCCTTTTCCTTTTGTGATCAAAACAGCAATTAGTGAAGTCGCCCGTAGCGAGTCTCTAGAATCAGCCTAACCACTGGCTAAAATATTTCGGAGCTTGGAGGGACAAAAAAATCGATTGTTTATCGACGGGTTCGCATGCTGGTGTTCGAATTCCGCTTCCCCGCGACGGTAACTCGAATTCCGCCGCCACATCGGCTAATTCGAGTTCCGCCGCCAAGACGGCTAACGAAACTCACAATCGTTATTTAAGCAAAATAAAGCCTCCGAAAATTTTAACGAAACTGGGTATCGCTATTGCTCAAAATAAACGGTCAAAAGCACACATTTGGCCCAAATAACGATCTGTAGTTTCGTTAGATTTGATTTAGCTGCATTTTTGGGGCAATAGCGTGGCTCAGTTTCGTTAGAGGAAATCAGGCGATGTTTTCGTCATGAGCATACTTATACGTTGGTGGCATTTTGACATGTACTCTACTTAATTTAATAACAGTCCTATTAGGACAACTATTAGATAATTCAACACAAATCAGGAGCACTTCACCACAACGCAAAAAAACCACCGTCGATTATACATCAACAGTGGTCCTTCGCTTGGCAACGTCCTACTCTCCCAGGACCCTTCGGTCCAAGTACCATCGGCGCTGGAGGGCTTAACGGTCGTGTTCGGGATGGGTACGCGTGGAACCCCTCCGCCATCGCCACCAAACGATTCAAGTGTTTGATCACCTGAAAACTAGATACGAAACGTTTTGCGTTTTAATTCTCCGTAGCATTTCCCGGTTTTAAATCCCGGGGCCCCCGAAAAGTAATCGGAATCATCCGCGAAGCATACGCTTCACTTTTTGGGGTAATTTAGGATAAGCCCTCGACCGATTAGTATTGGTCAGCTCCATGCATTGCTGCACTTCCACCTCCAACCTATCTACCTCGTCGTCTTCAAGGGGTCTTACTAGTTGGGAAATCTCATCTTGAGGGGGGCTTCACGCTTAGATGCTTTCAGCGCTTATCCCTTCCGTACGTAGCTACCCAGCCATGCTCCTGGCGGAACAACTGGTGCACCAGCGGTACGTCCATCCCGGTCCTCTCGTACTAAGGACAGCTCCTCTCAAATTTCCTACGCCCACGACAGATAGGGACCGAACTGTCTCACGACGTTCTGAACCCAGCTCGCGTACCGCTTTAATGGGCGAACAGCCCAACCCTTGGGACCTACTTCAGCCCCAGGATGCGATGAGCCGACATCGAGGTGCCAAACCTCCCCGTCGATGTGGACTCTTGGGGGAGATAAGCCTGTTATCCCCAGGGTAGCTTTTATCCGTTGAGCGATGGCCCTTCCATGCGGTACCACCGGATCACTAAGCCCGACTTTCGTCCCTGCTCGACTTGTTGGTCTCGCAGTCAAGCTCCCTTCTGCCTTTGCACTCTTCGAATGATTTCCAACCATTCTGAGGGAACCTTGGGGCGCCTCCGTTACTCTTTAGGAGGCGACCGCCCCAGTCAAACTGCCCACCTGACACTGTCCCCGCACCGGATTACGGTACCAGGTTAGAACCTAGATACGATCAGGGTGGTATCCCAACGGCGCCTCCACCTAAGCTGGCGCTCAGGTTTCTTAGGCTCCCACCTATCCTGTACAGATCGTACCCAAATCCAATATCAAGCTGCAGTAAAGCTCCATGGGGTCTTTCCGTCTTGTCGCGGGTAACCTGCATCTTCACAGGTATTAAAATTTCACCGGATCTCTCGTTGAGACAGCGCCCAAGTCGTTACGCCATTCGTGCGGGTCAGAATTTACCTGACAAGGAATTTCGCTACCTTAGGACCGTTATAGTTACGGCCGCCGTTTACTGGGGCTTCGGTTCACAGCTTCGGATTGCTCCTAACCGCTCCCCTTAACCTTCCAGCACCGGGCAGGCGTCAGCCCGTATACTTCGCCTTACGGCTTCGCACAGACCTGTGTTTTTGCTAAACAGTCGCTTGGGCCTTTTCACTGCGGCCCCCTCGTGCTATTCACACTACCGGGGCACCCCTTCTCCCGAAGTTACGGGGTCATTTTGCCGAGTTCCTTAACGAGAGTTCTTCCGCGCGCCTTAGAATTCTCTTCTCGCCTACCTGTGTCGGTTTGCGGTACGGGCACCTTCACCTGGCTAGAGGCTTTTCTTGGCAGTGTGAGATCATGACCTTCGGTACTGTAATTTTCCCTCCCCGTCACAGCCCAGCCTTATCGATGTGCGGATTTGCCTACACATCAGCCTCACTGCTTGGACGAGCATCCATCAGCTCGCGTCACTACCCTCCTGCGTCACCCCATCGCTCGTAGCGGTTTACGGTGGTACAGGAATTTCAACCTGTTGTCCTTCGACTACGCCTTTCGGCCTCGCCTTAGGTCCCGACTTACCCTGAGCGGACGAGCCTTCCTCAGGAAACCTTGGGCTTTCGGCGGATCAGATTCTCACTGATCTTTTCGTTACTCATACCGGCATTCTCACTTGTGTACGCTCCAGCGCTCTTTCCAGTACACCTTCAACGCTGTACACAACGCTCCCCTACCCCTGATACTTGCGTATCAAGCCATAGCTTCGGTGGTGTGTTTAGCCCCGTTACATTTTCGGCGCAGAGTCACTCGACCAGTGAGCTATTACGCACTCTTTAAATGGTGGCTGCTTCTAAGCCAACATCCTGGTTGTCTGTGCAACTCCACATCCTTTCCCACTTAACACACACTTGGGGACCTTAGCTGATGGTCTGGGCTGTTTCCCTTTTGACAATGGATCTTAGCACTCACTGTCTGACTCCCGGAACTAAGTCTATGGCATTCGGAGTTTGACTGAGCTTGGTAACCCTTGCGGGCCCCGCACCCAATCAGTGCTCTACCTCCACGACTCTTCTTTCCGAGGCTAGCCCTAAAGCTATTTCGGGGAGAACCAGCTATCTCCGAGTTCGATTGGAATTTCTCCGCTACCCCCACCTCATCCCCGAATTTTTCAACATTCGTGGGTTCGGGCCTCCAGTGCGTGTTACCGCACCTTCACCCTGGACAGGGGTAGATCACACGGTTTCGGGTCTACGCCCACGTACTAAGTCGCCCTATTCAGACTCGCTTTCGCTGCGGCTACGGCTTCTCACCTTAACCTTGCACGGGAACGTAACTCGCCGGTTCATTCTACAAAAGGCACGCCATCACCCATAGATCGGGCTCTGACTTCTTGTAAGCACACGGTTTCAGGTTCTATTTCACTCCCCTTCCGGGGTGCTTTTCACCTTTCCCTCACGGTACTGTTTCACTATCGGTCGCTAGGGAGTATTTAGCCTTACCAGATGGTCCTGGCAGATTCATACGGGGTTTCACGTGCCCCGCACTACTCGGGATGCGTCTCGGAGGGAACTGACTTTCGGCTACAGGGCTTTTACCTTCTATGCCGGGCCTTTCCAGACCTCTTCGCCTAACCAATTCCTTTGTAACTCCATGTGAGACGTCCCACAACCCCGGCCAGCAAGCTGACCGGTTTAGGCTAATCCGCGTTCGCTCGCCGCTACTGACGGAATCACTATTGTTTTCTCTTCCTCAGGGTACTTAGATGTTTCAGTTCCCCTGGTA